>SKMG01000035.1 GCA_007121175.1 Trueperaceae bacterium
ACGTTCTTGCCCAGGCAGGGCGCCTCGACGCGGTTGGCGATCGGGTCGCAGATGAGACCCAGCATGCTCTGCAGCGCCAGCGAGGCCGCAGCGAGGGCCTCGTCCCGACTGCCTCCGGCGAGGGTGACCAACGCCGCCGCCGCCATGCAGGCGGCGGCGCCGCCCTCGGCCTGGCAGCCCCCGACCTCGGCCGCAAAGGTCCAGCGCGTGGTGAAGACGGCGCCGACCAGTCCCGCGGCCAGCATGGCGCGGGCCATGTCGCCTTCGGTCTTGCCCATCGCCTCGGCCATGGCGATCACCGCGCCGGGCAGCGCTGCGCAGGCGCCCGCGGTCGGCGCGGCGACGATCACCCCCATCGAGCTCTTCACCTCCATCAGCGCGGTGACGTAGAGCACGATGCGGTTGAGCGCCCCGCCGTCGAGCAGGCGGCCGGCTTGCATCATCTCCAGGAAGCGCCCGCTCTGGTGACCGAGCACCCGGTCGGGGTAGTCCGTGCCCGCGATGCCCTGCTCGATCGAGCGCCGCAGGATCCGCACGATGTCGACCATCTTCGCAACGATCTCGTCTTCGCCGAGGCCACTTCGTGCCGCTTCGTACTCGACTGCCAGGCGCCAGAGCGGCGTGCGGCGGTCGCCGTTGTGCTCGAGCAGCTCGGCGGCGCTGGTGAACGGCAACCGCAGGTTCGCCCGCGACGGCACCGGCAGCACGCGACCGAGTCGGCGCACGCGCCGCGGCCGTAGCTCGGCCAGCGCCTCATCGGAGACGAAGCCCGCCGCCTTCACCTGGAGCAGCGTGCCGCCGCGGCGTTCCATGACGAGCACCTCATCGGCCTCTATGCGCTCGGAGAACCGCTCGAGCGTGTCGCGCTGGGCATCGTCCAGCCAGACCAGCGTCTCGGCGTAGCCGCCGTCGATGAGTAAGGGGACGTCGTCCACGCGGATCACCTGCATCATGCCGCCGCCGGTCGAGACCGCGATCAGGGTGTGCTGCTCGTGCGCATTGCGCAGCGTCAGCCGGTAGGTGTTGGGATGCGGGTCGCCCGTGTCGACCGTCTCGATGCGCAGATCGATGCCGGCGGCAGCGAGCGCCAGGCCTGCGTCGAGCAGGCGTTCGTCGTCGGCCTCCCAACCGAGCAGGCCGCCGAAGAGGCCCATGTCGGAGCCCTGGCTGGCGTGAGTGGTCGGCAGCGAGCCCTCGCGGTCGAACTCGACGAGCACCTCGGTGATCTCGCCCGCCATCAGGTCGCGCGCCAGCCGTCCGATGCGCAGTGCAGCCGCGCAATGCGAGCTCGACGGGCCGCGCATGACCGGTCCGATCACGTCGTTGAAGATGCTGATGGCATGCATGCGGCATCGTAGCAGCGGTGTCGGCAGGGCCGGCCCGTGAGCGTAGCTACAGACGATGCGTGGCTTCCGCTGCATGCTTCCTGCATGACACGCTGTGCCTACCGGCCGATCGGCGCGCTCCTCGCGCTCCTCGGACTCCTGGCGTTGACGGTCGCGTTCGCCCACGTGCCGCAGTTCCCCGCGGGGGATGGTCCTTTCGAGGTCGATCGGCCGACGATCTCGAAGGCCTATTACCTCCACCTGGCGGCGGGGGAGACGCACCTCTTCTTGGTGCCGCCGCTGGTGCGCACCATCCCCGTGCAGGTGCTGGTGCTCGATGACGAGCGCGGCCGCGCCGTCGCCCACCGCGCCCGCGCGGACTGCGGCGACGGCTGGCGCGCTCTGCGAGACGTCGACACGGCCTTCTACGAGCCCTTCTCGCGCACCGAACACCGCTACCGCGTCGTCGATGCGATCGGGCCGAGCGAGGCACCATGCCGTGTCGAGGTGACACAGCTGGCTGGGCCACCGGCCCCCTACACGTTCTCGATCGGCGATGAGGAACGCTTCAGCGTCGGCGAGCTGTTCGGGCTCGCCAGGCTCGGTTCGCGCCTCGAAGCGTGGCGCGAGGGGCCCTGAACAGCGAGGCTGCGGCAGGGCTGAGCCGAGCCGGCGGCACCGCAGACACGGCGACGGCCACCGCGCTTCGGTGGCGGTCAGCCGAGCCCGCCCTCACGCTCCCGGATCACGCCCCCGGAGCATGCCGAAGGCCCCGGCACTGAGCAGCACCAGGCCGCTCACACCGAGGTAGCCGTTCTGTACGAAGCGCCGATCGGCGCTCATGCGTCGGTAGACCTCGGGGTAGTTCGGCGTGTGGGTGAGTCCACCGTAGTACTGCACCAGCGCGTCGAAGTCACGGTGCGCCTGACGAGGGATGGCGGACGCCGTGAGGATCGCGACGACGATGAGCGCCGTACCGATCACCAGAAACCAGGTGCTGAGCGACCTGCTAGCTCGGGATGCAGGTGCGACCATGGATCCTCCTCCCGTGAGCTCGAGCGTTCCGTCGAGGAGCGCTCGCGCCACAGGCACTCAGCGTATGCGGGTGGCACGCACTGGTCTGGGGCAGGGGTCCCGCGCCGTTGGGAGCCACGGCGATGCCCCGCGGGTTCGTACGTGCGGGCCTCGTCTCCGCCGAAGGCGGGCTCGTCAGCCGGCGATCGGTCGCGCCTCCTTGCCCGCTGCTAGCACCAGCGTCAGCGGCGGCGAGGCTGCCTCGATCGCGGCCATGACCGCGAGCACGACGTCCTCACGCCAGTGCCGCGCGGCCACCATCACCCCCACCGGGAGGCCCGCGCTGCCCTCTTCGCTGGCGCGCACCGCGCGCTCTGCGCCGTCGCGGCTGGGAGCGCGGTCGCTCTCCTCACCTGCCCGCACCGTGGTCACGGGAACCACGCCCGATGGCATGCCGAGCACGTTGAAGGCGCTCGCGCCGAGGTTGGCATCGACCATCTCGGGCGTCGAGCGGTGTCGCGGCGCCGGGTGGGGCGCGGGCGGCAGCACGATGGCGTCGAAGCCGCCAGCGTCGAGGGCTTCCAGGAAGGCCTCCTCGAGCACGATCCGCTCGCCGAGGAGCTCGTACAGGCGCGCTGCGGAGGTGCGGAGGGTCCAGGGGACGAGGCGCGCGGCGCGCTGCTGGCCGAGGCTGCGCATGAGGCTCGCCAAGGGCGCTCTGGCTGCGTTCGGCAGACCGCCCATGAACAGGTCGCCCTTCAGCAGCGCGTGGGCGGGATCGCCGTCGAGCGCCTGCCGGTAGGGCGCATTGCCAGCTGCGGTGAACAGCGCGATGCCGAGGTGGATGAAGCGCTCGAGGTCGGGAGCGTCGTCCCACGTCTCGACGTCGGCGCCGCTCGCGCGCAGGGTCTCGGCCGCGTCGTCGAGGGCGCGCCGCACCGCGGGGCTCGGCGTCCAGCCTGCCACCTCGGGGATCACGGCGACGCGCAACCGCGAGACGTCGACGTCGGCCGGTTCCGCCCACGGTACGGGCGGGTGCATGCCGCGGGGGCGGGCGACCATGTCCCGTGCCATGACGCGCAGCGCGGCCGTCGCGTCGGCCGTACTGCGCGCGAAGGGGCCGGGGACGGCCACGACGCCCGCGGAGTCGATGGCCAGGCGGGAGCCAGGCAGGGCGGCGGTCGGGAACCGGCGCGCGGTCGGTACCAGCGTGGTGAGGCCACACCAAGCGGCGGGCAGCCGGAGGCTGCCGCCCAGGTCGGCGGCGAGCGCCAGCGGGACGCCGCGGGCGGCGACGATCGCGGCGTCGCCGCCGCTGCTGCCGCCTGGGGTGCGTTCCAGGTCCCACGGGTTGTTGGTGCGTCCGAAGACGTCGTTGTCGGTCTCGACGGCCCCGAGGAGTTGCGGTGCGTTGCCCTTGCCGAGCACGATCGCGCCGGCGCGCCGCCAGGCGCCGACGACCGGACCGTCACTGCGCGCCACCGCGCCGCGGAGCCGCGGCGTACCGACGACCGTCGGCAGGCCGGCGACGTCGAACTGGTCCTTGATCGTGACCGGTACGCCGTGGAGTGGGCCGAGGCTCTCGCCGTGCCGGCGCGCGCTGTCGGCGGCGTCGGCCTCGGCCCGGGCGGCCTCGAAGCGCCGGATGACGACGGCGTTGAGCGCCTCGTCGACCTCCTCGATGCGCTCGATGTGGGCGTCGACGACCTCTCTCGCCGAGACGTCGCCGGCTTGGATGGCGCGCGCGAGCTCGACCGCGCCGAACTGAGTGAGGCGTGCAGGCTCCATAGGGCTCCTTCCGGGCCGTGCGGCCCGGTGCGAAGGTAGCGGTCGCGCGCGGTGCGTCGCGTCCCCAGAACGTCGTAGGTTCCGACGAGCGGGTATGAACACGCATTGGCACAGCACACGGGCAGAAGCGACCCCGCCGGACGGAGTCGCTTCTGCGGATCGAGCCGTGTGGAGCCGATCGCTACTCGGCCGGTTGGAGGGGAATGGGAAGCGCTGACCGTAAGGCAGCGCAGTTCGCCCACGGGGTGAGCGGAGCGCCAGGAACGACCCAAATGTCGGCGTTCTCGAAGAGGGCCTGGCCCGCCCTGCCCGTGTGGATCCCGTCGTGGTGTGCGTTCAAGGGCACGTTGCGCCCGGCTGCGAGGTCGACGCACTTCCTCCAGCCGACCACGGCGACGAACGGTTGTTCCGCAATGAAGATGACGCCAATCTCGGGCGCCTGTACGAGCATGTGCGGGTGGTCAGGCGTCTGGCCGTGCTCGTGCGC
>SKMG01000066.1 GCA_007121175.1 Trueperaceae bacterium
CTCGCCAGGCGAGGTCGATGGCGTAGCGGGCGGCGTCCTCGGCCTGTTCGGCCTGCCCTAACGCCAGATCCACGAGCGCCTGCCGCCCGAACGCCGCCGCCTCTCCCGTCTTGTCGCCGATCGCTCGGGCTACGCGCATCGCGTGCTCGTCGTGCTCGCGTGCGGAGCGGTAGTCGCCGGTCGCGGCACAGAGCATGCCCAAGTTGGCAGTGAGCGACAGCGCGTCGCGGCGGTTGTCGAGGCGCTGCGCCAGTGCCAGCCCCTGCTCCCAGACCCGGCGAGCCGGCTCCAGTTCTCCGGCCTCGAAGTGCAGCAGTCCGAGGTTGTTCAGCAGCCGCGCCTCCCGCAGTCCGTCGCCCTGCTGCCGGAATGCCGTACGCGCCTGATACAGGTGCTCCAGCGCGGCGACGCGCTCGCCGCTCAGCTGCAGCGCCAGGGCGAGGTTCGCGAGCGCGCTGCCGCGCTCGCCGGCCGGGTCGCCGGCACGCACCAGTGCGGCCGCCCGCTCGAGGTGTGCCGCGGCCTGCCGGTAGTCGCCCAGGTGGAGCTGCGTGACTCCGAGCACCTGCAACGCCGAACGCGCTCCGGGCGCGTCCCCGGCAGCGCGGAACTCGTCGAGCGCCGCCTGCGCGACGCTGATCGCTTCGGCGTGCTCCCCCAAGCAGCGCAGCAGTCGGGCCTGCGCGACGTGCAGTTGCGCACGAACCGGGGCCCGCGGGGCCGGGATCGGCGGGAGCTGCCGTACGCGCTCGGCGAAGAAGGCCACGCCCTCGCGCAGGCGCGAGCGGGCCTCGAAGAACGTCGAGAGCACCTCGGTGGCCTCTCCGTGCGCGACCGGGTCGGCGAACGGATCCTGATGCGCGAAGGCCGCTCGGATGTTCTCGTACTCCGCTTCGATCGCGTCGAGCGCCGCCTTCTGGCGCGCGGGCAGGCCGTCACCGCCCTGCAGCGCCGTGCGCGCATCACGCAGGAGCGTCAGATAGTACGAGGCATGCCGCGTCGCGGCCTCCGCCGCCTCGTCTGGATCCTCGTCGAGCTTCTGCTGCGTGAACTGGTACAGCAGCGTATGGCGAGTGAAGCGGGCGTCCGGGGCCGAGCGCAGCAACGACTTGTCGACCAGCGAGGCCAGCGTCGCGATGGTCGCGCCGGCGATCGCGCCGGCCGCCTCGCGTCGGAAGCCGCCCCGACAGACCGCCAGGACTCGCATGACGCGCCGCTCGTGCTCGCCGAGCAGCGCCCAGGAGCGCTCGAAGGCCGCCAGCACGCTGCGGTGGTGCTCCGGCGCGTCGCGCGCACTCGAGGCGAGGATGCCGATGTCGTGCTCGATGGCATCGGCGATCTCGGCCACCGACATGACCCTCACCCACGAGGCGGCCAACTCGAGGCCGAGTGGGAGCCCCTCCACCAGCCGACAGATCCGCACCACGTGCCGCAGCTCGCCATCGGCCGGCGCGAACCCGGGCCGAGCGCGCCCGGCGCGCTGCAGGAACAGCCGCACGGCGTCGGTGTGCAGCACCGCCTCCGGCTCATCGTCGAGCGACTGCGGATAGCCGAGCCCGGCGACCTCGAACACCCGCTCGTACTCGACATTGACCCGCTCGCGCGAGGTGAGCAGGATGCGCAGGCCGGGACACGCGGCGGTCAGCGCGGCGAGCCGCGCCACCCCCTCCATCAGATGCTCGAGGCCGTCGCACACCAGCAGCACCTCGCGCTCGCCGATGGCGCGGGCGGCCTGGTCGAGCGGATGCAGCGAAGGATCGGGCGGTGGGCCGAGCGCCTCGACGATG
Organism: Trueperaceae bacterium; assembly: GCA_007121175.1. GTDB lineage: Bacteria > Deinococcota > Deinococci > Deinococcales > Trueperaceae > CSSed10-48. Next base: position 1,788 of record SKMG01000066.1, read on the forward strand.
GCGCCGGGAATGGCGCTCACAGAGCGCAAGGGAGCGAGCGGCACGAAATGGATCCCGCCCGGGAACGCGCCGAGCCGCTGCTGCTCATGTGCGACCTGGAGGGCCAGACGCGTCTTGCCGACGCCCGCAGGCCCCACTAGCGTGACCAGACCGGCTCCGCCCTCGGTGAGCAGCGTCCCGATCTCGGTGAGCTCGAGATCGCGGCCGACGAAGCCCGTCGAGCGCCTCGGCAGCGCGAGTCCAGCGCCGCCGGCCGCCGTGCGCGCCAGGGCGAGACGCTGGCGTGCCGCCTCGCTGGTACCCGCGAGTTCGATCCCGTACCCCTCGACCTCGTCACGCGCGCGGGCGGCCAGAGGACTGCCGCCAGCGAGCAGGAGCGTGTGCAGGCGCACCAGGTCCTGCGGCTCGACGGCCATCGACAAGAGCCCGATCGCGCCTTCGGCCTGCTGGGCGCCGTCCTGGAAGCGACCTTCGCCCGCGGCACGCTCGGCACGGTCGAGTCGCGCCTGGTGCGTCCGCGCGGCCACGACTTCACGCGTGCCGAAGATCCACTCCTCGAGCTCCACGCCCACGTTGGGAAGGTGAACGCCGCCCAGGAACGCCCCCCTGTCACGCCTCAACGCCTCTTCGTGCTCGCCGCGCTCGAGGCGCTCGAGGAGCTCGACCGCGTCGCACGGCAGCCGCGTCCAGAGCCGCTGCCGATCGGCCTCGACGGCTCCCGGCGCACCCCGGCGCAGCTGGCTGAGCGCCACGGTGAGGCTCTTGAGCGGATCGACGGCCGCCGGCCAGAACAGCTCGGCGACGTACCGGCGCTCCTGTGCGCCCTCGATGGCGAGGTACGCGACCAGCAGCAACGGTTTGGGCCGGGTGAGGCTCGCACCCTCGAGCGCGAGCTCCCCTAGGGTTCGGATCCGCATGGTTTGCAGATGATAGCGGCATCGGCCGCGTCGGAAACGTCGCGTAGCCATCAGCCGGCGCTACCTGGATCGCGGCGGAGCTAACGGATGACGCGCTGGCGCCAGAGTCGCCACAAGAAGGGCCAGGCGAACAGCAGCGGCCAGCGCCTGACGCGCTCCGGGATCTCGATCGGGCGGCCGGCATGCCGCTCCAGCTTCCAGGCAACGTACGCGATGCCGCCGTCGAACGTGTACAGGCCCTTGACCAGGCGTAGTACCGAGAGCGGCTTCCCGAGCGCGATCCGCACAGCCCAGTCGAGGCGCGCGGCGACGGTGACGCAGTCGTGGTCGTGGTCGCCGCGCCGTTCGAGGATGGCCTCGCCGGTTTGCTGGAAGTACGCCGGCTGCGCATCGACCAACGTGGCCGCCCGGTCGCTGCCCTCGGGACGCAACTCGGTCTGGTAGCACAGCTGCAGCGCACCGATCCACATCGCTCGCCAGGACGGTGCCGCACCGAGCCGCGGCAGGGCTCGGTGGGCCAGCGTCTCGACGGCGTCCACCAGGCCGTCGACGAGCTGCTCCGGAGCCGGTGCGGCGAGGACGGTCACCGGCTGGGCGTAACGCGCCCAGAAGTACGCGTGGAACGAACCGCGCGAGCAGCCGCGGTGGAACTGGTCGAGCGAGAGCACGGCGTACTTGCACCGCACGGTCGTGCCGCCGTGCTCGGTCTCGAGGTAGTAGACGTTCGGCGGCAGCGCCCGGCACAGAACCGCGCCAACCGGACCCAGCGCCGAACGCAGGTCGCTGACCACGACGTGCAGGTCGAAGATGCCGTCGGGCTGCTGCTGACGCCGGCAGGAGCCGTAGTAGAGGGCGCCGGCGAATGCGGAACCGAAGCGCTCGCGCAGCCTCTCCACCAGCGCCTCCACCTCGGGCTGTGGCGGTCGCCGCGCCTCGGCCCCAACCGCAGCACGGATGCGCTCTCGAGCAAGGACTGTCACCTGCGAATGGCTCGCACGCGAGCGGCGCGTTCGCGGGGGTCGAAGACGGGGGCCGCTCATGGGCCGCTCAGCTCGAGGAACGGCAGCGGGGCACTGGCCGTGATCACCAGGCGCCCGGATTCGCGCTCGATTTCGCCGTCGAGCAACCACGGCTCATCGAGCTCGATGGTCACGCGCGTGCTCCGCCGACTGTGATAACCCTCGCTCGTCGCGAGCCTCTCCTCCCAGCCCCACAGCAGCGCCGGCAGCCGACGGGCGAAGCGCCGCGGCCGAGCGTCCAGCCAGGTGCAGGCGAGCGGATCGTCGCCGGCGCCCCAGAAGGGGCGGAACCCCAGGAACAGTTGTCCCAGAGCTGACACCAGCAGGCACGAGACCGTCGCATGCTCGGCCGGTGCCTCGCCGAAGCCCAGGCGGATCGAGGTGTGGGCGTCGAACGGAGGCTCGCGCCGGACGATGCCCCAGGAGGTGCGCAGCACCGCCGCACCCAATCCGAGACTGCCGCCGCACGGTCCGCGCGCGTGGCTGCGCTGCCAGTACTCGACCCCGCTCACCACCGCACCCAGCGCAAATGCCAGGCCCGCGTAGCGGGAGCCGCCCTCGACGTCGACCAGCAGCACCCGGTGAGGGCGCAGGCGCCACTGCGACCGGGGCCGTGAACGCAGGGCGAGGAAGGCATCGAGCGCCTGCCGCCGAGCGCCACCACCGCCGAGCACACGGGCACTCATGTTCGTCGTCCCGCCGGGCAGCAGCGCCAGCGGCGGTAGCCGGCTCATCTCGCCCCGACGCCGGCACTGGCTGAGCACCAGCTGGGTGGTGCCGTCTCCGCCGTTGATCGCGAGCGCGTCCGGCCTCGTCGCCAGCAGCGCGTCGAGCGCAGCGGGCAACTCGTCGCTGTCGTACGTCACGGCATGGGCGAGGCCGTCC
>SKMG01000179.1 GCA_007121175.1 Trueperaceae bacterium
GCATACGTCTCGCGCCCGGGCAGTCCGCCGAGCGGATCGAGCTCGAAGAGCTCCACGCCCGCTTCGTCGGCGACCACCTCGGCCGGACGACGGTTGAGCTGCGTCTCGCTGAACACCGCCTTGGCGCCGCTCGCTGCGATCTTCTCGAGCGCGTAGCGCAAGTAGGCCGGGCTCGGCTCGCGACCCGGGAACGGCTCGATCTCGACGACCAAGTCGAGGCCGTAGCGCGCAGCGAAGTACGGCCAGGCGTCGTGGAACGGTACGAACGGCGCACCCCGGACCGGTGCGAGCAGCGCCGTGAGCTCGGCGTCGAGCTCGAGCAGCTCCTGGCGCACCCGCTCGGCGGCGGCGGCGTACGCCGGCGCATTGGCCGGATCGACCTCGCCCAGGGCGTCGGCGACCACGTGAGCGGCCTCGCGCATCACCAGTGGATCGAGCCACACGTGGGTGTTGAAGCCGACCGCCGCAGCGCCGGCGTCTGCTGGGACCAGCCCCGGGAATGCCTCACGCAGCATCGAGCGCACCCGCTCGTCGGCCAGCAGCTCGACGCGCGCTGCGCGGCTGCCGGTGGCCTCGACCAGCTCGCGAAGCCACAGGTCAACGCCGCCGTTGAAGACGACCAGGTCGGCACCGGCGATACGGCCCACGTCACGCGGCGTGGGGTCGAAGGTGTGGGGCGAGGCGCCGGGCGGCAGCACGCGCACCACCTCGGCGTGCTCGCCTGCGACCTGGCGCACCAGGTCGAACAGCGGGTGGATCGAGACCGCTACGCTGGGCCGGGCGGAGGCCCCGCCGAGAGGCACCAGCAGCGCCAGCACAGCGACGAGCGCCCAACGCCAGCGGCGGCCGAACCTCACGCCTTCTTGGGAACCAGTTCTCATAAAGCGATCTTACCCTAGGCGGCCCAGGCGGGGCCGTTGGCGACTGAGGCCGCGCCCTCACCACCCGCGTCACCGACCCAGCTACGGCTGTGGGCGGCGCACCAAGGGGCAGCCGCCCGGCTCACGGGCCGCCTGGGGTGCGCAGCGCCGGAGAGCTGAGACGACAGGCGCGCCGGCGCCACGTGCAGCGGCGCCGGCGCGGGTCGCGGTTACTTGTTCGGGTTGACCAGCAGCGTCGGGTCGAGGTCGCGTAGCGCCTTGGCCGAGATCCAGACGCGCTGCGGCTTGCCGTCGACCCAGAGCGTCTTCTTGATCAGGTTGGGTTTGAAGGTTCGCTTGTGCACGCCCACCTGCTTGAGGCCGACGCCGCCGCGCTTCTTGGGCGAGCCCTTGCGCTTGCTGGTGGTCTGGCTGCTGGTGCGCTTGCCGGTGATGGCGCAGACGCGCGGCATCGTGTTCCTCCGAGGGGCGCGGCCACGGGCGGCCGAGCGAATGGCGATGGTGTGGCGGCCCGCGGCAGACGGCCACGCGGCACAACGGACCATGCTAGCACACCGCTGGCAGTAGCGTTGGTCAGGGCGTGTCGTCCTCGGCCGCAGCCGGCGTGGCTACGCCTTCGGTCGCGCGCTCGGCGCGCTCCAAGGCGCCCCCGAGCTGTGACCAGAGGCCGCGCAGGCGCGTGACATCGTCGGCGTCCGCGGCGGCGCGCCTCAAGATCCGGCGCATGTGCCGCATCATGCTGGTGCGGCGCAGCTCGTCGCTGTAGCCCGACCGCAGCGCCAGCGCCTCGAACTGCTGCAGCATCGCCTCGAGCTGTCCGCGCTGCGGCGGCTGCGACGGCGCCCTGGCACGGTGGTCCTCCGTACCCTGGTGCGACGTGACGGCGGCCGGCGACGACCGGTCCCGGAACCAGAGGTAGGCCAGCAGCACCGTCGCCTGCGCCAAGTTGAGCGATGCGTAGGCCGCCGTCGGGATCGTGACGACCAGGTCGCACCGGTCGAGCGCGGCATTGTCGAGGCCGAAGTCCTCGGGGCCGAACACCAGCGCCCCAGCCTGGCCGTGGAGCCGGGCGATGGCCGTCTCGGGCGACACTGCGGCGTGCTCGTCGAAGGCGCGCTGCCGGGCCGAGGTGCCGACCACCAGCGTGCGGTCGGACACGGCGTCGTCGAGCGTAGGCACGCTGGTAGACGACTTCAGCAGGTGCGCGCCGTGGACGGCCAGCGCCGCTGCCTCGCGCCCCAAGCGGCAGCGGGGCGCCACCAGCCACAGGTCGTCAAGGCCGAAGTTGGCCATCGCCCGCGCCACCGCACCGACGTTCGACTCGCGCTTGGGCGACACGAGTACGACCCGGGGCGCGCCGGCGTCCCGGGTCGTGATCAAACGTTGGTCAGCCAACCGGGCTCTAGGCGGAGACTTCGCCGCCGGAGCGGGCCACGTTGAGGCGCTTGGCGAGGCGCGCCTTGCGGCGAGCGGCGGTGTTCTTGTGCAGCGTCGAGCCCTTGGCGGCGCGGTCGACCAGGCCCTGGACCACGCGCTGGTACTTCTTGGCGGCCTCGTGGTCGCCTGACTCGGCGGCGGCGAGGGCCTTCTTGGTGAAGGTGCGGATGGTGCTCTTACGCGAGCGGTTCACCAGGCGTCGCTTCTCCGACTGGCGGTGGAACTTCATGGCAGAGGGGGTCCGGGCCATTCGATCTCCTACGTGCAGCGGTCGCGCACCAGGCGGTGGGCGCCCGACAGGAAGTGTAGAGCCTCAGCGGGCGCGAGATGCGTCCGCCAACCGGCGCATCGTAGCACAGGCGCCCGCCCGCAGGTAGCATTCCGCGCAAGACCCCACCACGAGGCACCGCGCGCAAGGCGCCGCGCCCGAAGCGCCGATGAGCAGGTAGCATGCCGGGCATGGACCGTCGCTCGCTCGCCGCCGCCGTCTACGAGCGCAGCCATCTGCAGGGCACGTTCCTGCTCCGCTCGGGCCAGACGTCCCACGAGTACTTCGACAAGTACCGCTTCGAAGCCGATCCGCGGCTCCTGCGGGAGCTGTCAGAAGCGCTCGCCGAGCTCGTGCCATCCGAGACCGAGGTGCTGGCTGGGCTCGAGCTCGGCGGTGTGCCGCTGGCGGTGGGGCTCTCGCAGGTCACGGGACTCCCCTGCGCCTTCGTGCGCAAGGTCGCCAAGCCCTACGGCACCCGCCAGGTGGCCGAGGGCGCCTCAGTGGCCGGCCGCAACGTGCTGGTGGTGGAGGACGTCGTCACCTCGGGCGGCCAGGTGGTCGCCTCCAGCGAAGAACTGCGGCGGCTCGGCGCGACGGTCGGGCACGCGCTGTGCGTGATCGACCGGCAGGCCGGCGGCCCCGAGGCGCTCGCCGAGATCGGGGTGGCGCTGCAGCCGCTGTTCACCATGACCGAGCTCAAGTCGGCCGCGGCGCGGGGACAGGGCGGGGACACGTCGGCGCTGCGGTAGCGTCATGACGCAGCGCCGCGCACGGGCACGCCAGGGGCGGTCGCCGGGCCCGGGAGTCGTCAGCCCCGAGTCGCGCACCGCGCCCGGCAGGCACGAGAACGCTGCCGCGTAGCTCCGTCCCGCCGGGCGCGCCAACGGATCAGGTCAGTGGAGGACGGCGCCCGGGATGGCCATCACGGCTACGCTGCCCGGCGCGAACGGCAGGTGGTGGTGCCCCTCGACCTCGAGCTGCTCGGCGTCGACGAGCAGCACGCGCGCGTTGGCGGGGTCGGTGACGAAGGCGTAGTCGCCGTAGACCTCGAGCATCGGGCGCGGCTGCCCCTGCTGGGACGCGGCGACGACCTGGCGACTGGCGCGAAGCTCGCCGCTGTCCGGATCGAGCGCGTGGAGCACCCCGTCGAGCGTGAGCACCAGCAGCGCACGCCCACCGTCGGTGAAGCGCATCGCCGCGGGCGCGGCGGGGAGCGCCACCGGCGTCAGGCTGCGGGCAGACGGGTCGATGAGCGCGAGCCCCTCGCCGAAGTCGCCGATCACGTGGCGGGCGCCGGGGTGGCTGACGAGCATCCCGACGCGGGCGCCAGCGGGCGCATCGCCGGGATCGTCGAGCTTGTGCGCCGCGAAGTCCTCCCCGCCCGGTCCCACCTCGACGAGCAGAACACCGTCGCTGCAGCCGAAGGCGACGCGCATCCCGAGGGTGGCCTGACCGTGCAGGCCCGGGCACCCGTCGAAGCGGGCGAGTTCGCGCTCGGAGCGATCGAAGACGCCCACGCCGCCCTCGCGCAGCCCACCGCCGACCAGGAAGCCGTCGATCACCGCGAGTGAGCCATGGTCGGGAGCGGCGCCGGGGATCTGCGTGATGTCGAGGCTGATACCGAGCAGGCGCGCGTCGAGCCACGCCATGGAGCCGTCACCATCGGCGTACACCGCGATGTCGTGGCCCTGGGCGAAGAAGTGGGTCGGCCGCGGGCCGAGGTTGACGGTCTTGAGGACGTACGGCGGCCCTTCGAGGAGGTCCAGATGGTCGCCGTGGTCGACGGCGCTGAGGCCGCTGTGCACGAAGCTGACGCGGTTGGCGTCGCGGTGCGTCACCGCGGCGTACTGCATGGTCGGGAGCTGGTACGCGCGGCCCACGCCCGGGACGGTGAAGCGCCCTAGCACGTGGCCGTCGCCGGCCGCGATCACGAGGATCTCGGGACCGTCGAGCGACGCCAGCAGCAGGCGGACGCCTGCCAGCTGGCCGTGATCGTGACCGTGGTCGTCGTGGC
>SKMG01000183.1 GCA_007121175.1 Trueperaceae bacterium
GCGGCGGCGCGCTCGGCGGCGGACTCAGTCGGGGTTCCGAGGTAGACGTCGTCGATGCTCCGGTGACCGCCTGCGCGGGTCCCTGGTACAGCGGCACCAGCGACCGCGCGCGCGAGCGCGGTGGCGTCCCCGTCCGCGGACTCGGCTGCCTCCTCGAGCACCGCCAGCACCGCCGGGCTCAGCGCGTGTCCCTCGACGGCCGCCAGGCCTGCCGCCAGCCCGACGGCGTCGTCGGCCGGGACCGCCTCGGCCCACGGCACGCCGTAGCCCTCGAGCCACACGTCGCTACCGCGACGATGCAGGCGATGCGCGCCCATGTCACCGTGCGCGACGCCGTCGTGGGCCGCCGCAGCCAGCGCCGCCGTGGCGGCGACCGCCGCGGCATCGTCGAGTAGCTCGGGCCGGCTCGCGACGTCTGCCGCGCCCTCCACCAGGTGCGCGACCACGAAGCCGCCGTCGTCGTCGCTCCCGGACTCGAGCACCCGGTAGAGGTGCGGATGATCGAGCGCATCGGCTCCAGGGACGGGATCGCCGGCAAAGCGGTAGACCCTCACCGGCAGCCCGGTGACGGGATCGAGCGCGCGTATCACGGTGGCGGGTCCCTGGCGGAGCGGGCTACCGGTGCGAGCAAAGCGGCTGGTGCGGTTCATCGCTGCACTGGCCCGGGCCACCGCGGGCTACGTCTCGAGCGGTTGCGTGGGCACCAGGCGACGGGCATCGCCCAGAGTCTAACGGCCACGCGAGCGACCAACAAGGCGGGGTGGTTCGGCCCGCTCGAGTGGGCGCGGTGTCCGCTCGGCCTGCACCCAGCTGCGGCCCGCTCGTGGCGACGGCTCAGTCGGCCAGCGGGCGACGCGCGGGGCCGGCTCAGTCGGCCAGCGGGCGACGCGCGGAGACGGCTCAGTCGGCCGGCGGGCGACGCGCGGAGACGGCTCGGTCGGCCGGCGGGCGACGCGCGGGGGCAGCGCTTGGTACCGTCCTTCGCATGAGTGCGACCGAAGCCGCCGTCACCGCCGCCCTCGCCACGGTGCAGGATCCCGAGCTGCACCAGGACCTCGTCAGCCTCGGCATGATAGAGGAGGTGGCGATCGACGGCGGGACCGTCGCGGTGACGGTCCAGCTGACGACGCCGGCGTGCCCGATGAAAGCCGAGATCGAGGCCGACGTGGTACGCGCGCTGAAGGCGCTGCCTGAGGTGGAGCGCGTCGACGTCAGCTTCACCGCCCAGGTGCGGGGGACGCCGCAGGAGGCGCTGCCGGGCGTGAAGCACGTCCTGGCCGTAGGCTCGGGCAAGGGCGGCGTGGGCAAATCGACCGTGGCCGCCAATCTCGCCGCGGCGTTGGCACAGGACGGAGCTGCAGTGGGCCTGCTCGACGCCGACATCTACGGGCCGAGCCAGGCCAAGATGTTCTCCGTCGAGGGTCAACGGCTGATGGCGGACGACGAGAAGCGCATCATCCCGCTCAAGCGTCACGGCGTGAAGCTGATCACCATCGCGAACCTCGTCGAGGACGGGCAGGCCCTGACCTGGCGCGGTCCGATCCTGCACGGCACGCTGACGCAGCTGCTCCAGCAGACGCTGTGGGGCCGGCTCGACTACCTCGTGGTCGACCTACCGCCGGGCACCGGCGACGTGCAGCTGTCGTTGGGGCAGTTGGTGACCGTCTCCGGCATGGTGCTCGTGACGACTCCGCAGGACGTGGCGCTGCTCGACGTGCGGCGCGCGTACACGATGGCGAGGAAGACGCACATCCCGGTCTTGGGCGTGATCGAGAACATGAGCTGGTACGAGCTGCCCGACGGCAGCCGCGACCTCATCTTTGGCGAGGGGGGCGCCGCCGCCTTCGCCGAGCGAGAGCAGCTGCCGCTGCTGGGCCAGATACCGATCACGCGGGGACTGCGCGAGAGCGCGGACGCCGGTGTGCCACTGGTGCTCTCGGATCCCGAGAACCCCAGCGCGGTGGCGTTGCGGCGGGCGGCGCGCTTGCTGGCCGGGCAGGTGTCGGTACAGGCGCTCAACACGCTGCCGGTCGTCTGAGCCGGGTTCACAGGGTGCAGGCTGCCGGCCCTCCGGTCGGTCGGCGCGGGTCGCAGGACGCGGTCGGCCAGTCCTCGGGTCGGTCGGCCCGAGCGCCGAGCCCGCCGGGCGTGTATCCTCGGCTTCAGCGGGAGGAGTAGCCCTCGCCGCGACCGACAGAGAGGTCGGGTGGTCCTCATGACGACGGGCCGCTGAGAGCTCGACCGGGTCGCTGGGGGTGAACGTCGCCCGCCGCCGCGCCGGCGCTGCCTGCGCGGCTCGGGGTAGAAGCGTCTCCGGCACGAGCTCGAGACGTGCGTAGATCCCCCGGAGAGCCGGCCCGGCACTGATGGGTCGGCGCCGCCCCGATAGTGCGGCGCTTCGAGGGCTCCGATCGTGCGATCGGGGAAGCGCGGTGGTACCGCGGGGCACGGCGCCTCGTCCGCTTCACAGCACGCCTTTCGCGACCGCGACCCCCTGCTCGGGAGGTGCGCGGGGAGAGGACCGTCGATGGAGGAGCGCGAAGGAACCGCGCCGGCGCTCGAGCGCCAGTACGACCCGCATGCAGTGGAGCCTCGCTGGGTGAGGCGCTGGGCCGAACGGCCCTTCCGCGCCGACCCGAGCAGCTCGAAGCCGCCTTTCACCATCGTCATCCCGCCGCCTAACGTCACTGGCAACCTGCACCTCGGTCACGCCTTCGACAACGCCATCATCGATACCCTGATCCGCTACAAGCGCATGCGTGGCTTCGAGGCGCTGTTCCAGCCCGGCACCGATCACGCCGGCATCTCGACCCAGGTGCAGGTCGAGCGCGCCCTCGCCGACGAGGGCATCGACAGACATGCGCTCGGGCGCGAGGCCTTCTTGGAGCGCGTGTGGGCCTGGAAGGAGCGCTACGGCGGCATCATCCTCGAGCAGTTGCAGCGCCTCGGGGTGTCGGCCGACTGGTCTCGAACCCGCTTCACGATGGACGAGGGCCTCACGCGCGCGGTGCGCACGCAGTTCGTCGAGCTCTACCACCGAGGGCTGGTGTACCGCGGGGAGCGCATCGTGCAGTGGGATCCGGAGAGCCAGACCACGCTCTCGGATCTGGAGGTCGATCGCGAGGAGCGGCCGGGCAAGCTCTACACGCTCGCCTACGAGCTCGAGGGCGGAGCCGTCGACGGGGTCGAGGCGGTCCAGCTCGCCACGGTCAGGCCCGAGACGATCTTCGCCGACGTCGCCGTGGCGGTGCACCCCGACGATCCGCGCTTTGCTGCGCTGGTCGGTCGCCGGGTCCGCATCCCGCTCACCGAGCGTTACATACCGGTGATCACCGACGAGGCCGTCGAGCGCGACTTCGGCACTGGCGCGCTGAAGATCACGCCTGCCCACGACGCCGCGGACTTCGAGATCGGTGAGCGCCACGGCCTGCCGCGCCCGTCGGTGATCGATCGCCAGGCACGGCTCAGCGGCGAGCTGGTGCCGGCGGCGTTCCGCGGCAAGGACCGCTTCGAGGCGCGGACGCTGGTGGTCGACGCCCTGCGTGACGTCGGCGCGCTGCGCGACGTGCGCGACCACACCATCGCGCTGGGGTTGTCGCAGCGCACCAAGGCGCCGGTGGAGCCGATGTTGTCGCTGCAGTGGTTCTACGACGTCCGACCGGCGGCGCAGCGGGTGCTCGCGGCGTTGGACGCCGGCGAGATGCGCATCGTCCCTGAGCGTTACGAGAAGGTGAACCGCGACTGGCTGGAGGCGATCCGGCCCTGGAACATCTCACGGCAACTCTGGTGGGGGCATCGGATCCCGGCCTGGTACGACGAGGACGGGAGCGTCGTCGTGCCCTCACGTGACGATCCGCTGCGCGATCCGACCGACGGAGCGGGCTCCGCCGGCCGCTCGCTGAGACAGGACCCGGACGTCTTCGATACCTGGTTCAGCAGCAACCTGTGGCCGTTCAGCACGCTCGGCTGGCCCGACGAGGGTGATCCCTTCTTCCAGCGCTTCTACCCGACCGACGTGCTGGTGACCGGGTACGACATCCTGTTCTTCTGGGTCGCGCGCATGCAGCTCGCCGCGTATGAGCTCACCGACCGCGCGCCGTTTCACACGGTCATGCTGCACGGTCTGGTGCTCGACGCCGAGGGACAGAAGATGTCGAAGTCCAAAGGCAACGGCATCGATCCGCTGGAGGTGATGGATGAGAGCGGAGCCGATGCACTGCGCTTCGCCATGGCCTACGCCTCGACCGGGGCCCAAGACGTTCGCTGGGACGAGCGCCGGGTGGAGATGGGGCGGACCTTCGCCAACAAGCTGTGGAACGCCGCCCGCTTCGCCCTGCCACACGTGCACGTTCAGGCGACGGCCGCGGCGCCGGGCGCCGACGCCGAGGCGGCCCCCCGATTGGCGGACCGCTGGATCCGGAGTCGGACCGCCCGCGCGGTGCGGTCGGTCACCGAGCACCTCGACGCCCTCGACCTCGGGCTCGCTGCGAGAGTTGCCTACGACGCGGTCTGGTCGGAGTTCTGCGACTGGTACCTGGAAGCGGCCAAGCCGGCGTTGCGGGCTGGAGACGATGGTACACGGGCAACAC
>SKMG01000407.1 GCA_007121175.1 Trueperaceae bacterium
CTGCGGGCACTCTCCAACGCCTCCTCGGCACGCCGCCGCTGGCCCTCCACCAGGTCGGGATTGGCGACGGCGAGCTCGCGTTCGGCCTCCGCCACGAGCTGCTCGGCCTGGCGCAGCGCAGCCTGCGCCTGCTCGAACGTGGCGACGAGCTCGACGTCGGGAAGCTCCTCGCGCGCTGATGAGAGATCGCCCTCGGCCTCCCGGAGGCTCTCGGTCGCCGCCTCCAGCGCGCCCCGCGCATGAGCGACCCGCGTATCGTGCTCGGCCCGCTGGTCGCGCGCCGCCTCGAGCTCCTCGCGGGACTCGCCCTCGCGGCGTCTCGCGCATTCGAGCTCGTGCTCCTCCGCGTCGGGATCGTCGAGTACGGCAGCAGCGTCAGAACCTCCGGGCTCGGCGTCCGCGCCGCGTTCGGGATCCTCGCCGAGATCGGCGAGCTCTCGAGCCCGCTCGCGGCTCGCCCGACGGAGCGCCTCCGTACCTTCTGGAGCGTAGGCCGCGATCAGACGCTCGGCCTCCTTGATCCGAGCCTCGGCCTTGGTGCGCTCGACGAAGCGGGCTTTCGCCCCCTCCAGGTCGTCGACCCCGGCCTCCTCGAGTACGGCGCGCAGCCGTAGCTCGGCCCTCTCGAGCTCGCTGCGCCGGGCAGCGAGCTCCGTCGCGCCAGGCTCCACCTCGAGCGTCCCGAACCCTTCGAGCTCGAAGCGGGCGGCGGCGGTGACGTCGACGGTCTCGTTCCCGGGGACGACCTCGCCGTCGCGCGTGACGACCTGGTGCGCGCGTGCGACGAAGCGCAGCCGGGTGGCGATGGTGCGGAGCCCGGCCTGTTGCTCGCGGATCGCCGCGGCGAGCGCCTGCATGCGCGCGTACGCGACCTCGTCGATGGCGATGGCGGCCAGCTGCTGCCGGTCTCGATGGCGCTGAGCCTCCAGCTCGTCGACCTGCTCGAGGCGACTCGCGAGCTCGCCGCCCTCCTTGACGAGCGCCGTCAGGCGCGCTCGGCGTCGCGAGCGCACCGCGCGCTCGGTCGCTTCGCCGCTCGCCTCGACCGCGGCGGTCAGCGCCTCGCGGGCGGCCGCGAGCCGTCGTTCGATTGGCTCGGTCTGCTCGTCGAGCTCACGCAGGCGCCCAACGGCCTCGCTGGCGGCCTCGCGTCGTCGTTCGAGCTCCGCGACCAGGGCCTTGCGGACGCGCCAGCGCTCCGCGGCATTGTCGAGCCCGGCCTGGGCCAGCGCGAGGTCGCGAGCGGCGTCCTGGGCTCGTTGCCTGAGCATTTCGAGCGCTTCGACCTGGCGCTTCGCTTCCCGCACCGCCTCGCGCGCCAGTTCGATATCGCCCTCGCCGTCGATGCGGTCGAGCTCGCGCTGCAGGCGCGCCAGCTCGTCGATCTGCTCGTCGTACTCGCGCCGGGCTTGCGCGAGCGCGGCCACCGCCTGCTGTGCGGCCTCGAGCTCTTCTACGGCGCCCTTGAGCTCGCCACGGGGCTTGCCGGTGGCGGTGAGGAGCGCGTCACGGTGCTCCTTCGCGTCCCGGAGCAGCCGCTGGCCCTGGGGGCCACCGAGCACGTCGCCGACCTCGTCCTCGAGAGCGCCGCGAATGGTCTGCCGGCCGTACTCACCGAGGCGCAGGCCGTCGATGATCCGGCCCTGCTCGAGGCACAACAGGCCGAGCACCCCCTGGTCCTCGAGCCTGCTGGCGCCTCGCTGGGCCTGCCGGAAGAGCAGCAACTCGGCGAGCCGTTCCTCGGCGGCCGGGCCCTCGAAGGTGCCTCCGGGGGTGGTCAGCCGCGCCGATGGGCGCTGGGCGAAGCCCTTCTCGATGCGGTAGGTCTCGCCATCGAGATCGAACTCGATGCACACCTCGGGTCGCACGGCCGAGCCGAACGGCTGCTTCTCATCGGCGGCCTTGCCAGTGACGTTGTGACGCTCGAAGAGCCCTGCGCGGATCGCTTCGAGCAGCGTGCTCTTACCCTCCTCGTTGTCGCCCGCGATGATCGTCACGCCGTCGCCGAGATCTTCGATGGCCACAGGAGCGAGCAGCTTCTTGAAGTTGCGCACCGCGATCCGCCGGAAGCGCATGCCTACCCACCTCGCTGTTGGAGGCCGTAGAGCAGGGCGAGGGCGCGCCGCGCCCGCGCCGCCTGCGGTCCGGCGAGCTCAGCACGCAGCCGCTGCAGGGCCTCGCCGACGAAACCGGTACCTGCGATCGCGTCGAGATCGTCCTGGCTGGGCTCGATGATCAGGTGATCGTCGGCGGCCTCGAGGTGCACGACGCGCGAGCGCAGTTCCTCGAGCGCCTCGAGCGCCGCCGCGTGGCTGGCGAGGTCGACGACGCCTCGCAGCTCGAGACGCGCGACGCACCGCTCGAGCTCGCCATCGGGCACCCCGAGCGCGTCCAAGACCTCTTCCCCGCCGCCAGGCGTCACCTCGAGCGAGCGCTCGATCCAGCGCAGACCGGCGACACGGATCGGTTCGATGTGCGGCAGGGCGCCGGGGCCGTCGATGGTCACCTCGAGCACGTAGCCGGGATCGTTGCTCCGGAAGCGGTCGGGTTCGGGCGTGCCCGCGTACCAGCTGCGCTGGTCGACCTCGAGACACCCGTGCCAGTCGCCGAGCGCGAGGTAGTCGAGCTTGGCCCGCGCGGCCCGGTCTCGGGCTATCGGGTTGGCCGCCTCGCTGGCCTCGGGCAGGAAACCCGCCACCGAGCCGTGTGCGAGGCCGATGCGGATCACGCCCTCCTCGGTGTGCGCGGCCTCGAACCAAGCGCTGACGTCCGCCGCGTCGCGTCGGCGCGTCAGCGGCGCCGGCAGCACCACCGCCCTGCGAGGCAGCTCGATGGGACGCGGCTGGTCGGCGATACTGACGTTCTCGGGCAGCCCCAGCCGCCGGAGCCGGCTCCAGGGCGACTCCACGATCGCGGGATCGTGGTTGCCCGGCAGCAGCACCCAGGGCCCGGCAAAGGGCTCGAGCGCGACCCGAAAGCGCCGCAAGGTCTCATCGGCAACTGCCACGTCGTCGAAGCAGTCGCCGGCTACCAGGACAGCGTCCGCCTGCCGATCGGTCGCGAGCGCCGCGATCCGCTTGACCGTCTCGAGCCGCTCGGTCCGTAGCCGCCCGGCGATCTCCGGCGGGAACCGGCCGAAGCCCTTGCCGATCTGGAGGTCGGCGGTGTGGATGACGCGTACCGGCATGGGAATCCTGATCCCTCGCAACGCTCGGCGGCTACCGGGCAGGGGTGGAGAAGAGAGCGCCCCGCGGCGGGGTGCAACCACGATACCCCCGGCTGGCAGCCGACCGCGCGGGTCGGGCGGCCACTGCAGGCGCATGCTGGGCCGCCGTCCCGACACGCGTCCGCGGAACCGTGGTCACATCAGGTGCACGATCTCGACGTCTCCCCAGGCGCGCTGCAGGTACTCGGCCACCAGGCGCCGGTGGCAGTTGGCGGGATCGTGCTCGCTGCACAGCAAGCACGCCCGCGTGAGCGCGTCTCGCTCCAGCGCCGTCTCGATCCTCCGCTTTCGCATCAGCTCGAGGAACGCCCGCTCGTACGCCGCCCAATCGCGTCGCTGCCGGTACGCGGCGAGCAGCGGCGCCGTCGGCGCGAGCGAGGGCTCGTGACGGTACCCGATCCCGGCGATGTCCTTGAGGAAATAGGCCAAGTCGTCGCGCTTGGCGAAGCCCGCGAGCTGCGAACGGGCGCTCGAGCGAACGTCGATGACGTTCGCGACCCCGGCGCCCTCGAGGAGAGCGAAGAAGCGCTCGGCTCCCTTGCGCGTGAACCCGATCGTGAAGAGCCTCATGCCTCGGTCACGAAGGCCTCGAGCAGCTGCAGCACGGCCCATACGTCTCGCTCGTCGAGCGTCTCCACCGGGCTGTGGCTGTAGCGGGTCGGGAACGCGAGCAGCGCCGTCGGCACGTCGTTGGCCATGAACGCCCGGCCGTCGCTCGCGAAGTTGAGCAGCACCAGGTGCTGGATGGGGATCCCGTGCCGCCTCGCGACGTCGATGAGCCGGCGCGTCAGCCTGACGTCGTAGGCCACAGCGGCGTCCTTGTGGCCCACGATCGGGCCCCCGCCGAGACGCGCAGGGACGTGGTCGAGACCGACGGGTGGGATGTCGCCCGCCAGCCCGATCTCGAGCGCGATCGCCAGGTCGAAACCTTCGACCGAGCCGGCGCCCACCAGGCCGATCTCCTCCTGCACCGTCGAGGCGAGCCACAGCTCGAAGGCGAGCCGCTGCCGATCGACGCGCTCGACCAGTTGCGTCATCACCGCGAGCGCAGCACGATCATCCATCGCCTTCCCGACGAGGTTCGAGCCGATCCGCCGCGTTGAGACCGAGGGCACCACGGGAGCACCGACGTGCACGCCCCAGATCAACGCCTCCTCGCGGCTGCGGGCCCCGATGTCCAAGAAGATATCGCTCCAGTCCAAGCGCGGCGCCTCACGTTGGACCTTGGTCATCACGTGCCCGGTGGCGGTCCCGACGATGCCGGGCACCGGTTCACGCTCGGTGAGCACCACGCACGGCTGAGCGAGGTAGGTCGCGTTCGGCGGGTCGAGCTCGCTGCGGCCGGTGCCCGACGTGAGCAGCA
>SKMG01000050.1 GCA_007121175.1 Trueperaceae bacterium
CTGCGGTCGTCAGCCCTGCGCCGAGCGGCAGCCACCTGGCGTACGCCTTCGACATCCGCGTTCACGTGGCGCTGCCCGAGCCCGAGCGGTGGGGCGGTCGAGCGCTCGTGCGCATGATCGCCTTTACCGCCAGCACCGTGTTGACGCGCGTCACCGATGCGATCCCGGCAGCCGTGGCGGCCTCCGCCGAGGCGCGGCGCCGCGAGCTGGCAGCCGTCGCACGCCTCTGAGGAGCCAGCTCTACGAGGCGCGCCCGAGCGGCCGCTCACTTACCCACGCAGAAGCGTGAGAACACCTCGCTCAGGGTGTCCTCGGTCACCTCGCCGCGCCCGGTCACGAGGGCGAGCGAGTGCAGGGCGGTCTCCAGATCCAGCCCCTTGAGGTCATCGGGCGCGGACCGCGAGCGCGCCACGGCCTCGCGCGCCTCGCGCAGCGCCGCTTCTTGCCGCTCGCTCACCAACCAGGCCTCGGTGGCGGCGGCGTCTCCGAGGACCGTCGCCTCGAGCGCGTCGCGCAACGCCTGCAGGCCGCTGCCATCTGGCGCCGAGACCCGCAGGAGCGCCGGCACCCCCAGGTCGCCCGCGTCCCAGACCTGGCCGAGGTCGGCCTTGCTGGCCACCCAGAGCGTCCGCTCGCCGGCCAGTTCCTCGGCCAGCGCGTGATCCTCGTCGTCGAGCGGCCGTGCGCCGTCGACCACCACCACCACCACGTCGGCGCCCTGCGCCAGGGCGCGAGCGCGGCGCACGCCGGCGTCTTCGATCTCGTCGGAGGTGGCGCGCAGGCCGGCGGTGTCGATGGCGACCAGTGAGGCGCGGCCCAGTTCCAGCGGCACCTCCAGGTAGTCGCGGGTGGTCCCCGGCGTCTCGCTCACCAGCGCCCGTTCGAAGCCGAGCAAGGCGTTCAGCAGGCTCGACTTGCCGGCGTTTGGCCGGCCCACCAGCGCCACCTTGGCTCCGAGGCGAGCGGCACGGCTCGCCCGGGCGGTGGCCAGGAGCGCGTCGAGCTCACCCAACGCGGCCTCCAGTGGCGCCGCCAGGGCGGCCTCTTCCACGCCCTCCTCGGGGTAGTCGAGCACGGCCAGGACCGCGGCGTACGCTTCGGTGAGCTGTCGCTGCAGTGCGTCGATCCGGCGGGAGAGCCCGCCCGCGACGCCGATGCCAGCGTGTCTTCGAGCCGCTTGGCTGCGCGCGCTCACCAGCGCCTGTACGCTCTCGGCCTGGGCCAGGTCGAGCTTACCGGCGAGGAAGCCGCGGAGCGTGAACTCACCGGGACCCGCAGCTCGCGCCCCGTATCTCACGCAGGCGCCGAGCAGCGCGTCGAGCAGCGCGGGGCCGCCATGCACCTGCAGTTCGATCACGTCCTGGCCAGTTGGCGAGGCCGGCGCGCGGAACACCAGCAGCACCCCCTGATCGAGCGGCTGGCCTTCGTCGACCAGATAACCGACCAGGAAGCGTCCGCCGGCGAGCGAAACGATGTCATCGCCGCCCGCGGGCCGGAACAGCGCCCGGGCGATCGACAGAGCCTCGGGACCGGAAACGCGCACGACCCCGATGGCCCCGGTTCCCGGAGCCGTGGCGATGGCGGCGATCGTATCGTCGAGGGGCGGCAGCGGCATGACCGTGGACCGAATCTCTCGGCAGGCGCACCCCACGGCGCGCCTCACAGCTAGGGTATCATCCCGCCGGAGGCCTCACGTGGACGTCGTGTACGCGATTCAGACGATCGCAACGCCTACGCTCGACAGCCTGATGACGCTGATTACCGACCTCGGCTCCGAGGAGGCGTACATCTTCATGGTGATCGTCGCCTACCTGGCCATCGACGCGCGCGTCGGCCAGAAGCTCGGCATCCTCTTGGTAACGAGCTTCTTCATCAACCAGTACGCCAAGGGCTTCTTCGACACGCCCCGCCCCTTCGCGCTCGATGCCGACGTCGTGCGAACCCAGCGCGCGCTCGACGGCGCAGGCGGCGCCGGGTTCCCGAGCGGCCATGCCCAGAGCTCCTCGACCTTCTGGCTCTACGCCGCGGCCTTGATACGGCGGCCGTGGTTCTGGGTGCTGGCGGCCGTTCTGGTCGTACTGGTGTCGTTCTCGCGGCTCTACCTCGGTGTGCACGTGCCAGCCGACATCATCGGGGGCCTCGTGATCGGGGTCACGCTCGTGCTCGTCGCCGTGGCCCTCGATCGGAGCGGGCTGCGGATCGCCAACGGCCTGCTGGTGCTCGCTGCGCTGGCGGTCCCGTTCACGCTCCATCTCGTCGCGCCAACGCCCGAGTCCGACCTGCTCGCTGGGGCGCTGGGGGCGCTCGTGCTGGGGCCTACGCTGCTGCGCCACCGCACCGACGGACCGATCCCTGGCCGCGTGCTGGTCGCGCTGATCGGCGTCGGGTTGGCCTTCACCGTGCTGTTCGCCACCAGCGTCTACCTGCCCGAGGACGTCAAGCGCGATCCCGTCGCCGGCTACCTGCGCTACCTATCGCTCGGGCTCGCTGCGTTCCTGCTGGCCCCGTGGGTCGGCCGGGTGTTCGGATTGGTGCCCGGCGCGTCGCGTCGGTGAGGCGCATCCGCCTGCTGCTCGAGTACGACGGCAGCGGCTTCGCGGGCTGGCAGCGGCAGCCGACCGGTGAACGGACCGTGCAGGGCGTGCTGGAGGCGGCCTTCGCAGCACTGCCGGGTGAGCACGGCACGGTCCATGCGGCTGGTCGCACCGACGCAGGCGTCCACGCGCTGGCGATGGTCGCACACGTCGATAGCAGCGCGACGATCGACGAGCCGAAGCTGCGGCTGGCGCTGAACGCGCACCTGCCGCGCGACGTCGTGGTGCTCGCGGCCGAGCGCGCTGAGAGTACGTTCGAGGCG
Source organism: Trueperaceae bacterium (assembly GCA_007121175.1). GTDB lineage: Bacteria > Deinococcota > Deinococci > Deinococcales > Trueperaceae > CSSed10-48. Next base: position 2,858 of record SKMG01000050.1, read on the forward strand.
CAGTTCCACTGCCACTACCGGCGCTACCTGTATCGGCTGCGACCCATGCGCTCCGATGCACGCGGAGCCGCGATCCACCGGCTGCGCTGCCTACCGGTGTTCGCTCGGCTCGACGTCGAGGCGATGCAGGCCGCCACCAGTGCCTTTCGAGGTGAGCGCGACTTCGCCGCGCTCGCGAGCCGCGAGACGCGCTCCACCCGACGCACCGTGCACCTGTGCGAGCTGCGCCGTGAGCGCGGCGAGCTGCGCCTCCACGTGGCGGCCGATGGCTTCCTGCGCACCATGGTGCGGACGCTGGTCGGCACGCTGCTCTCGGTCGGCAAAGGCGCGGTGTCGCTCGCGGAGGTGCCTTTGATCCTGGAGTCCGCCGATCGCGCGCGAGCGGGGCGAAACGTGCCGCCGCACGGCCTCTACTTCGTCGAGGCCGGCTACGGACCGTGGGACCGCGAGCACTCCGAGGCTGCGGTGCGTGACCTCGTGGTGTGACGAGCCGCTCCCCGCGCTCGCCCCCGGACGCAAGACACGCCACTTCCGCCGGTCGGCTCTACGCGTATCATCGCCGTCGATGAGCGCTCCGGAGTTCGCATCGGGCGCGGAGACGATCGCGTTGCGCCCCCTCGAGGTCGGCGACGTAGGGATGCTGCGCGCGCTCGACGAAGCCTATGCCGAGCGCACCGGCCAGGAGACCGTCGTCGACCTCGCGCGGCTCCGCCACTTCGCCCGCAGCGGCCACGCCTTCGTCGCGTACCACGAGGGCGGCACCGAGCCGCTCGGCATGGTGCTGGCGCACGTCGTGTGGGACGGCGCCCGGCCGGTGGTGCGTGGGACGCGGCTGGTGGCTTGGGGCGACGACGAGGCCGTGCTGGCGCGGCTGCTCGAGGCGCTGGTGAAGTCGGCCTTCGATGCGGCGGTGTATGACCTGATGGTCGAGCTGCCCGAGACGGACCGGACCGGTCAGGCCGCGCTGCGATCGAGCGGCTTCGCTCCGCGTCCGCTCCTGAGCTTCACGCGCGTGCTCGGCTCGCGTGGGTCGGTGACGCCGTGAAGCGAGCTGGCGGCGAGCCTGGCGCGGCCGCCCGCGTGCTGCTCGGGGTGCGTGGCATGGACACCGACGGGGCCCGCAGCAAGGTGAGCGAGGCCCTGCGCCGCGTGCCTGGCGTCATCAGCGTCGAGAGCTCGGGCGACGTGCAGCTGCTGGTGCACTACGATCCAGCCGAGGCGACCGCCATGGACCTGATCCGCGCCGCTCGCAGTCAGGGGTTCCTGGCTGGGATGGAGTGAGGTGCCTACCTTCGTGGCTGTAGCCCATCTCCAGCTACGCACCCCGTGGGTGCGCTCGCTCAAGGCCAAGCGCGCGCTCGTGGTCCCGGTCGTCCAGGGCCTGCGGCGCCGCTACCCGCTCGCCGTCGCCCGCGTTGCAGGGCAGGACGCCTACGACTGGGAACGTCTGGCGCTGGTGTCGGTGGGCACCGATCCGGACGCGCTGCGGGGCCTGATGGAGGCGGCCGAGCGGTTCGTGCTCTCGGGAGGGATCGAACTCGATTGGCACCGGGTCGACATCGAGGCCTGGGACGACGATGACGACGAGCGCGCGGCGATGACCGAACCGTCGGAGCGTCGGGTATGATCACCGCGTTTGCCTAGAGGAGGATCGACGACATGGAACCACGCCGACCGACCGAGGCTGCTGCTGCCCGCAAGAGCGTGCTCGAGAAGGTAC
>SKMG01000334.1 GCA_007121175.1 Trueperaceae bacterium
CGCGCAGGGTGTCGCGCAGGGTGTCGCCATGAACCGCTATGACGATCGCGCCCGGCTGGTGTTCCACTTCGCTCGCGAGGAGGGGTCGAAGCTCGGTCACGCGATGATCGGCCCCGAGCACCTGCTCCTCGGGCTGATGCGGGAAGGCGGCAACGCCTCGAAGGTCCTGACCGAGTTCGGTGCCACGCTCGACGGCTTCCGCCGACAGGTCGAGGAGATGGTCGGACGCGGCGACGGACTGCCACGCAACGAGACCGCGGCCATCACGCCGCGGGCGCGCCGGGTGATGGAGCTCGCCGGAAGCGAGGCGCGCAGTCTAGGCAGCAACGTCATCGCCACCGAGCACATCCTGCTCGGCATCATCCGCGAGGGCGACGGGGTCGCGTACCGGATCTTGCAGCACCTGACGCGCGACGTCGATACCGTTCGCTGGCGCATCCTCGCCGCGAGCGACCCCAAGCAGCAGCAGGAGACGGTCAACACGCCGTTCCTCGACGAGTACGCGCGCGACCTGACCAAGGAGGCGCGCGACGACAAGCTCGATCCGGTGATCGGACGTACCGAGGAGATCCGGCGCGTGATCCAGATCCTGTCGCGCCGCACCAAGAACAACCCGGTACTGATCGGCGAGCCCGGCGTCGGCAAGACCGCGATCGTCGAGGGGCTGGCGCAGTCGATCGTCGAGGGCCGGGTCCCGCCGAACCTCGCGGACGTGCGCGTGCTGTCGATCGACCTCTCCAACATCGTCGCGGGCACGAAGTACCGCGGCGAGTTCGAGGAGCGCCTGCGGCAGGTGATCGAGGAGTTGCGCGCCGCCAAGGTGATCGCGTTCATCGACGAACTCCACACCCTGGTCGGCGCCGGCGGCGCCGAGGGCACGCTCGATGCGGCCAACATCCTCAAGCCGCCGCTGTCGCGCGGTGAGGTCCAGGTGATCGGCGCCACCACGACCGGCGAGTACCACCGCTACATCGAGAAGGACGCCGCGCTCGAGCGCCGCTTCCAGCCCGTCATCGTGCTCGAGCCCTCGCCCGAGGAGTCGCTCGAGATCCTGCACGGCTTGTGCGAGAAGTACGAAGCGCATCACGGGGTGGTGATCCCGGAGGCGATCTTGGAGCTCTCGGTGCGCTTCGGCGAGCGCAGCCTGCCGGGCCGCAACTTCCCCGACAAGGCCATCGACCTGATCGATGAGGCGGCTTCCCGCACGCGGCTGAACAAGTCGCTCGGGTTCCCGGTCCTAGAAGGTGCGGACGGGACTCCGATCGTCTCGCGCGAGGACGTCGAGGCGGTCGTGAACAGCTGGGGCGGCATCTACGTCGACGATCAGGATGCCGAGAAGCTCGCGCACATCGAGCAGAACTTACGGCGCGCGGTGGTGGGCCAGGACAAGGCCATCCGTGCCCTCGGCGCCGCCTTGCGCCGGGCGCGGGTCGGTCTGGGCGGGCGCACGCGCGTCTCGGCATCGTTCCTGTTCGTCGGCCCATCCGGGGTCGGCAAGACCTTCCTGGCCAAGCAGCTCGCGCTGGAGCTCTTCGGGAGCGAGCGAGCGCTGGTGCGACTCGACATGTCCGAGTACCAGGAGGCCCACACCATCAGCAAGCTGATCGGGGCGCCTCCCGGCTACGTCGGGCACGAACAGGGCGGCCGGCTCACCGAAGCCGTACGGCGCCAACCCTTCACGGTGGTGCTGCTCGACGAGATCGAGAAGGCGCATCCCGACATCTACAACACCTTCCTGCAGGTGCTCGACGACGGCCGCTTGACCGACGGCCTGGGGCGCACGGTCGATTTCCGCCGCGTCATCCTGATCATGACCTCCAACACCGGGTTCAACCGCGGCGTCGGCGTCGGGTTCCAGCCCGAGGAGATGCGTGACGTCGATGCTCCGCTCAAGACCATCTTCGCGCCCGAGTTCCTCGACCGCCTCGACGAGGTGATCGCCTTCGAGCGCTTCGACCGCAGTGCGATCGTCCACATCACCCAAGCCATGCTCGACGACATCCGGGTGGAGCTCGCGACCCGCGACGTCGAGATCAGCTTCGGCCCCGAGGTGGCGAGCTTCCTGGTCGAGCGGCTGCCGGCGGGCGAGAGCGCCCGGCCGCTCAGGGCGGTGCTGCGCGAACACGTCGAGGATCCCCTGTCGCTGGAGTTGCTCGAGCGTGGGAGCGACGACGCGATCTTGGTGACGGTCGAGGACGGCCGCGTGGTGTTCGCCCGTCCGGTGCCCATCGTCTGAAGCGGACGCTGCTGAGAAGGCTATGCTGGCGCGCATGGGACGCACCGGAAGGGGTAGCGCGCGGGAGCGACCGTGAGCCGGTTGAGCCGTACGTCGTTCGTGTGCGCCGAGTGCGGGGCGCGTTCGGCGGGCCCGCTCGGGCGCTGCCCGCGCTGCGGCGGCTGGGGGTCGGTCGCAGCGGAGGCCGCACCGGCGCCGGAGTCGTCGCCCGGGACCGCCAGACGGCTGCGCGAGCTGACACTGCACGACGTCGACACCCTGCAGCTCGAGCGGGTCTCGAGCGGCATAGCGGAGGTCGACCGCGTGCTCGGCGGCGGCTGGGTGCAGGGGAGCGCTCTGCTGCTGGCCGGCGAGCCGGGGATCGGCAAGTCGACGCTGCTGCTGCAGCTCGCTGACGAGTCCGCGCGGGCCGGCCGGACCACCCTGTACGTCGCCGGCGAGGAATCGCCCGCGCAGGTCAAGCTGCGCGCACAGCGCTTGGGAGTCGCGAGCTCATTGACCGTCACGCGGGAGACCGACGCCCTGGTGTTGGCCGCGCACCTCGCCGCCGCGGCGCCTGCGCTCGCCATCGTCGACTCGATCCAGACGCTCACCAGCGACGACGGGCCGCCGGCCGGCTCGCCGAGCCAGGTCCGTGACGCCACCGCGCTGCTGACCCGAGCCGCCAAGGACGCCGGCACCACCTTGGTGCTCATCGGCCACGTCACCAAGCAGGGCGACATCGCGGGCCCGAAGCTGATCGAGCACGTGGTCGACGCGACCTTCTCGCTCGAGTCGGCCGCCGGGCTGCGGGTCCTGCGCTCGCTCAAGAACCGCTTCGGCCCGACTGGCGAGGTCGGCGTCTTCGAGATGGCAGCCGCCGGGCTGGTTGCGGTACCCAACCCGAGCGCCGCATTCCTGGCCGAGCGCCCGTCGGCCGTGCCGGGATCCGTGGTGGCGGTGGTTCTGGAGGGCCAGCGTGCGCTGCTGGTCGAGGTGCAGGCGCTCGCCTCCAAGAGCCCCTACCCGGCGCCGCGCCGGGTGGTCCAGGGACTCGACCCGCGCCGCGTCGACGTCGTGCTGGCGGTGTTGGAGCGACGGCTGGCCCTGCCGCTCGAGGGGCTCGACGTGTTCGTCAACGTCGCCGGGGGCCTGCGCATCACGGACCCCGGCGCCGATCTGGCGGTGGCCGTCGCGGTCGCCTCGGCCGTCACCAACCGCGCCTTGCCCGAGGGCGTGGCGCTCGTCGGCGAGGTCGGCCTGGCCGGCGAACTGCGCCAGGTCGCCCGGCTCGAAGAGCGCGCTCGCGAGGCGGAGCGCGCCGAGCATCCGCGGTTGATCGCCCCGCCCGGGCGATCGCAGGAGCCGGGCTCGCCGCGCGCCGGCGTGACCAGCGTCCGGGCTGCGCTCGACGCGCTGTGGGAACCGGCGTGAGCGGGCGGCAGGAGACCGCGCTCGGCCGACCCGGCGTGGCCGGCGGCCCGAATGGCCGCGGGCCCTCGGTCTCCGCTCTGGGCATCCGGCTGACGACGGCTGCGGTCGGTGCCGTGCTCGGTTTCGCCTGGGGGAGCTGGTGGCTCGACCTGGGCTGGCTCACGGGGCCGAACACGCTGCTGTACATGAGCGTGCTGGGATTGCTGTTCGGGTACCTCATCAGCGGCGCCATCGCCCGGCGCTTCTCTCCGAGGCTCGACCGCCGCCTCGCTCGCCTCGTCGATCTCCCGCCCGACGTGGTGCTGGCTGCGGGTACCGGCGCCACCGTCGCGCTGCTCATCACGGTGTTGCTCAACAACGTCCTGGCCGCCGTGCCCGGCTTCACGTGGTACTGGTCGCTGTTGATCGCGGTGCTGCTGGTGACGGCCTCGTCGTGGTTCTTCGTGGTGAACCGGCACTTCTTCTCCGTCGGCCGCGTGCTGGGCGCACGGCCGAGCAGCGCCTGGGGGGCGGTGCGCGACAAGCTGGTCGATAGTTCGGCGATCATCGACGGGCGCATCGTGGACGTCATCGAGGCGAACTTCCTCGACGGCCGGCTGCTGGTCCCGCAGTTCGTGCTGCACGAGCTGCAGCGCATCGCCGACGCCGGCGATCCGCTGCGTCGCCGGCGCGGGCGACGCGGCCTCGAGGTGCTCGACCGCCTGGTGCAGCAGGCGAACGTGCCCACCGAGCTGATCGAGGAGGACCCCGGCTCGGGCTCGGTCGACGAGCGCCTGATCCGGCTGTGCCTGGCTCGACCGGCCGACCTGATCACGACCGATTACAACCTCGACCGGGTGGCGGCGCTCCAGGGGGTCCGGGTGCTCAACCTCAACCAGCTCGCCATCGCCGTCAAGGCCGCCTTCCTGCCCGGGGAGCGGCTCTCGCTCACCATCGCCAAGCCGGGCCGCGAGGCGGGTCAGGGCCTGGCGTACCTCGAGGACGGCACCATGGTGGTGGTCGAGGACGCCGCCGAGCTGGTGGGGCACACGGTGGAGTCGGTCGTGACGAGCAGCCTCCAGACCAACATGGGACGCATGATCTTCGCCCGGCTCGGAGGCGACGAGCGCGCGACGGGTGCCTGAACGCCCTGGGTCTCCCCCAGCGCCGCTCGAGACCCCCGAGTCCTCGGTTTCGCGGACGCTTGACGCGCCGGCGGCAGCCACGTACGCTGCCAACGGCTTCGCACGGGGCCTTAGCTCAGCTGGGAGAGCGCTCGCTTTGCAAGCGAGAGGTCGCGGGTTCGAATCCCGCAGGCTCCACCACATCGGGCGCGCCGCCGGTCCTCGGCGGCGCGCCCGCGCCGTACAGCACGATGCCGCGCTTCGGTATCCGCAGCCCCTTCTCACCCTGTACCCATAGGAGCGCCACCGTGCTACAGTGCCGTCCATGCCACTGGCCATGAAGTCCGCCCAGGACGGCATGACCGCGCTGCGGGCACGGTCTAGGACCGCCGAGGAGGTCATCCTGCACTGCCCCGTCGAGAGCGCCGCTGCGCGCGGCGCCGTTTCAACTCGGCGCCGCGCGCGCCCCCCCGAGGACCTCGCCGAGGTCCCGATCTGATGCCGCAGTACTTCCCGCCCAACGTCAACGCGTTCGTCCGCTGGTCGATCCTCGGAGGCGGCGCCTTCCTGGTCGCGCTGCTGATCGCGTTGCCGATCTACGCCCGCACCGTGAACAACGCCGTTGGCGTCCCGGTCGAGCAACCGATCGCGTTCGCCCACAACCTGCACGTCACCCAGCTGGGCATCGACTGCCGCTACTGCCACAGCACGGTCGAGGTCGCAGCCAGCGCCAACGTGCCGTCGAGCCACGTCTGCATGACCTGCCACTCGCAGATCCGGCTCGGGGCGCCGCAGCTCGAGGCGCTCTGGCTGTCCTGGGAGCAGGACCTGCCCATCCGCTGGAACCGCGTCCACGACATGCCCGGCTTCGCCTACTTCGATCACAGCGCGCACCTGACCAACGGCGTCGGCTGCAGCACCTGCCACGGCCGAGTCGACCAGATGGCGGGCATGTGGAAGACCGAACCGATGACCATGGGTTGGTGCATGGAGTGCCACCGCGCCCCAGAACGCTTCTTGCGACCGCGCAGCGAGGTCTTCAACATGGCGTACCAGCCGCCCAGTGACCAGCTCACCCTCGGGCGAGAACTGGTCGTCGCCTACGACGTGAACACGAACAAGCTCATCCAGTGCTCGACCTGCCACCGATGAACGAGACGCCGAATGCGCACACCGACACGCCTGCGGAGGAGCCGCTGCAGGGGGGCGAACGGCTCGACCTCGCCAGCATCCGCGCCCGGCTCGAGGGATCTACCGGCGACGGCTTCTGGCGCAGCCTCGACGAGATCGCCGAGACGGCCGAGTTCGAAGAGTTCCTGCGCAAGGAGTTCCCCAGGCAGGCGGCACCACTCGAGGGATCGCTCGACAGGCGCGCCTTCCTGAAGCTGCTCGGGGCATCGATGGCGCTGGCGGGCCTGTCTGCCTGCGCTCGGCCGCCGGCGCCGCACCAACGGATCGTGCCCTACGTCCGCGAACCCGAGCAGATCATCCCGGGCAAGCCGCTGTTCTTCGCCACGGCCGTCGTCACTGGCGGCTACGCCGAAGGCGTGCTGGCCGAGAGCCACCAGGGGCGTCCGACACGCGTCGAGGGCAACCCCGATCATCCGGCCAGCCTCGGCGCCGCCGCGCCCGCGACCTCCGCCACCGTGCTGTCGCTCTACGACCCCGATCGCTCGACCGCGGTCCTCGAGCGTGGCAGCGCTCGTAGCTGGGACCAGCTGGTGGCGGCACTCCGCGCAGCGCTCGAGGCCTCCGGCGACGGCCGCGGCGTCGCATTGCTGACCGAGACCGTGACGTCACCGACGCTCTCGCAGCAGCTGAGCCGGCTGCTGACGGCCTATCCCGCCGCCAGCTGGCACCAGTGGGATCCGCTCCATGGCGACGCCGTGGTCGCCGGCGCCCGTCTCGCATTCGACGACGACGTCGTGCCGTTGTTCGATTTCGCCGCGGCCGACGTGGTGCTGTCGCTCGACGCCGACTTCACCAACCGCGGACCCGGCCGGCTGCGCTACGCTCGCGACTTCGCCGACCGCCGCCGCATACGCTCCGCGGACGACAGCATGAACCGGCTCTGGCAGGTCGAGGGCACGCCGAGCCCGACCGGCTCGCTGGCCGACCACCGCCTGCCTCTGGCGCCCGCCGAGATCGCCGCGCTGGCGGCTTACGTCGCAGCCGAGCTCGGCGTCGAGATCCCGGTGGCTGGGGGCCTCCCGCAGCGCGTCGAGCCGGCCTGGGCGCAGGCGCTGCTCGATGATCTGCGCGACCACGCTGGCCGCAGCCTGGTGCTCGCCGGGCCGGACCAGGGCGCGGCGGTGCACGCCTTGGCGCACGCGATCAACGCGGCGCTGGGCAACGTCGGCGCCACCGTCCGCTACATCGCCTCGCCCGAGGCGCGGCCGGAGCTGCACGCCGAGTCGCTCTCGACGCTGGCCGAAGCGATGCACGCCGGCGCCGTGGAGGCGCTCATCGTCATCGGCGCCAATCCCGTCTACACCGCGCCCGCTGCGCTGCGCTTCAGCGACGCGATGGGGAACGTGCCGCTCTCGGCCCATCTCGGCGACGCCTTCGACGAGACGGCGGCGCTCGCGACGTATCACGCGCCGCTGGCGCACGTGCTCGAGACCTGGGGCGATGCGCGTGCCTTCGACGGCAGCGTCACCATCACGCAGCCGCTGTTCAGCCCCTTCTACGGGGGCCGCAGCGAGTGCGAGCTGCTCGCCGGCCTGCTGGGCGACCCCGAGACCGAGGCCTACGACATCATCCGCAGCGCCTGGACCGAACGCGTCGAGGGCGACTTCGACGCCTTCTGGCAGCGCAGCCTGTTCCGCGGGGTGGTCGCCGGCAGTGAGGCGCCCGAGCGCTCGGTATCCGTGCGTCCGCTGGAGTTCGCGCTGCCAGCCGCCACGGAGTTGGTGCTGCACGTGCTGCCGGACCCCAACGTCGGCGACGGCCGGCACGCCAACAACGGTTGGCTGCAGGAGCTCCCGCGCCCCTTCACGAAGCTCACCTGGGACAACGCCGCCATCGTCGCGCCGATCACGGCGCAGGCGCTCGGGGTCAGCAAGGAGGATCTGCTCTCCTTGACCACGCCCGAGGGTAGCGTGACGCTGCCGGTGTGGGTCCAACCGGGGCAGGCACCCGGCGTGATCAGCGCCTGGCTCGGGCACGGTCGGCGGCGTGCGGGCCGGGTCGGCAACGGCGTGGGCGTCGACCTCTCGGGCGTGCGGCCGCTGGCCGGCGCAGTCACCAGGGTCACTGACGCGGCGCGTGTGCGCGGACGCCACCGCCTGGCCACCACGCAGCCCCACCACAACCTCGACGGCACCGGCGAGCGGCGCCACATCGTGCGCGCTGGCACCCTCGCCGAGCTGCGCGCCGAGCCCGACTACCCGACCTTCGTCCATCCGGTGGTCCACCACGTGTCGGACATCTTCCCCGACTGGCCCTACACCTCCTACAAGTGGGGCATGGTCATCGACATGACGGTGTGCACTGGCTGCAACGCCTGCGTCACCGCCTGCCAGTCGGAGAACAACGTGCCGATCGTCGGCAAGCAGCAGGTGCTCATGGGGCGCGAGATGCACTGGATCCGGGTCGACGCGTACCACCGTGGCGGCCTCGACGATCCGGACTTCTACCACATGCCGATGGCCTGTCAGCACTGCGAGCAGGCCCCGTGCGAGCCAGTCTGCCCGGTGGCGGCGACGGTCCACGACCACGAGGGCCTGAACGTGATGGTGTACAACCGCTGCGTCGGCACCCGCTACTGCGCCAACAACTGCCCGTACAAGGTGCGGCGCTTCAACTACCTGCAGTACGCCGAGCTCTCCACGAACGCCACCGAACTGTCGCTGGTCAACAACCCCGAGGTCACCGTGCGCAGCCGTGGGGTGATGGAGAAGTGCACCTACTGCACCCAGCGCATCACCACCGCGCGCATCGGAGCCGGTAACGAGGGCCGACGCATCGCCGACGGCGAGGTGGTGCCCGCCTGCGAGAGCGCCTGCCCCACGCAGGCGATCGTGTTCGGCGACTTGAACGACGAGGACAGCCGGGTGAGCCACGCCAAGCGTTCGGTGCTCGACTACCCGCTGCTCGACGAGCTCAACACGCAGCCGCGCACGACCTACTTAGCGCGGGTGAGCAACCCGCACCCGGCGCTGTCCGAGAGGGGCGGGAGCTGATGCGCGCCTCCGTCGACGCCCTCGAGACCACCCGCGTCCTCGGCCCCGGCCAGACGTCGGCGGTCATCGACGACACCGTCCACACGCCGGTCCTCGCCGGGCCGACCCGGACTCCGCTGTGGTGGTGGGCCGGCTTCGGTATCAGCGCCGCGCTGCTGGGGCTGTACCTGGTGTCGGTGGTGCACCTGATCACGCGGGGCACCGGCATCTTCGGCAACAACATGCCCGTTGCCTGGGCCATGCCGATCATCAACTTCGTGTGGTGGATCGGCATCGGGCACGCCGGGACGCTGATCTCCGCCGCGCTGCTGCTGTTCCGCCAACCTTGGCGCACCTCGATCAACCGCTTCGCGGAGGCGATGACGATCTTCGCAGTGGTGTGCGCCGGCCTCTACCCGATCTTGCACTTGGGAAGGCCCTGGGTGTTCTACTGGCTGCTCCCGTATCCCAACACCTTCGGCCTGTTCCCGCAGTTCCGCAGCCCGCTGGCCTGGGACCTGTTCGCGATCAGCGCCTATGCCACGGTGTCGCTGGTGTTCTGGTACATCGGCCTCATCCCCGACCTGGCCACCTTGCGCGACAGCGCCCGCAGCCGCTTCCAGAAGCTGCTCTACGGCGTGCTGGCGCTGGGCTGGACCGGCTCGGCCCGCGCCTGGACGCGCTACATGCGCGCCTACCTGATCCTGGCAGCGCTGTCGTTCCCGCTGGTGCTGTCGGTCCACAGCACCATCGCGCTCGACTTCGCGGTGTCGGTGGTGCCCGGCTGGAACAACACCATCATGCCGCCCTACTTCGTCGCCGGAGCCGTCTTCGCCGGCTTCGCGATGGTGCTGATGCTGGCGATCCCACTGCGGCGCGCCTTCCACCTCCGCAACGTGATCACCATGCGCCACCTCGACAACTCGGCCAAGCTGCTGCTCGGCACCGGCATGATCGTGGTGTACGGCTACGCGATCGAGCTGTTCATGGCCTGGTACTCCGGCGTCGAGTTCGAGCTGTACATGGCCTACAACCGGGTGTTCGGCGAGGAGTACTGGTGGGCGTTCTGGGCGCTGATCGCCTGCAACTTCCTGGCGATCCAGCCGCTCTGGTTCCGCCGTGTCCGCCGCAATCCGGTGGCGCTGTTCGTCATCGCCATCTTCGTGTCGATCGGCATGTGGCTCGAGCGCTTCGTGATCATCGTGGTGTCGCTCACCCGGGACTTCCTGCTCTCCTCGTGGTTCGCCTACGTGCCCACGTTCTGGGACTGGGCACTCTACATCGGCAGCTTCGGGCTGTTCGGGACGCTCTTCTTCCTGTTCTTGCGACTGCTGCCGGTGGTCGCCACCTCCGAGATGAAGGAGATGATCTACCACGACGAGCACCACGGCTCGGACTACTTCGAGGACATCCGCAGCGAGTACTACGGTGAGGAGGACAGGACGTGAACGGCGACGCCACCACGACCGCTGGTGCCGGCGCGGCGAGCGGCCGCGAACTCTACGGCCTGGCCGCCGAGTACGCCACCCCGCAAGAGGTGCTCAGCGCAGCCGAGGCGGCGCGCCAGTCGGGTTTCCGGGCCATGGACGCCTACACCCCGTTCGCCGTCGAGGGCCTCGACCAGGCGCTGGGCCAGCCACCGAGCCGGCTCGGCTTCCTGGTGCTGGCCGCGGGCATCCTGGGCATCGCTCTCGGCTACGGCATGCAGTACTTCGCCTCGGTCGAGTACTACCCGCTCAACGTCGGCGGCCGCCCGCTCAACTCGTGGCCGAACTTCATCACCATCACCTTCGAGGTCACCGTGCTGCTCGCCGCGCTCACCACGGCGGTGTTCATGCTGCTGCGCAACGGCCTGCCGCAGCCTTACCACTCGATCTTCAACGCGCCGGGCTTCGAGCGGGTCTCACGCGATCGCTTCTTCCTGTGCATCGAGGCGACCGATCCGCACTTCGAGCTCGCCGCGACCCGCGCCTTCCTCGAGGGCACCGGAGCCCTGGCGGTGGTGGAGGTGGAGCGATGAGGGCGAAGCGCGCGCCCGTGCTGCTGCGACTCGCCGCCGTGGTCGCCGCCGGAGGGCTGCTGCTCGCCGGCTGCGGCCGCAACATGGCCGAGCAGCCGCGGGTAGAACCGCTCCAGGAGAGTTCGCTCTTGCCCGGCCGCAGCGGCAGCCTGACCCCGCCCGAAGGCACCGTGTCGCGCCAGCGCGGCGGCATCGACCCGGTGTTCTTCACCGGGCAGCGGGACGGGGCGTTGGTGACCGAGCTGCCGGTCGAGCTGACCCTCGGCCTGCTGCAACGCGGCCAGGAGCGTTACGACATCTACTGCGCCGCCTGCCACGGTTACGTCGGCGACGGCGACGGCATGATCGTCAGGCGCGGCTTCCCGCGCCCGGCCTCGTTCCACGAACAGCGCCTGCAAGACGCCTCGGTAGGCTACATCTTCAACGCCGCGACGAACGGCTTCGGCCGCATGTTCGCGTACGCCGACCGCGTACCGGCCGAGGACCGCTGGGCCATCGCCGCCTACGTCAAGGCGCTGCAGCTCTCGCAGCACGCCCACGCCGACGACCTGCCCGCCGAGGTTCGGCGCAGCCTCGAGCTCGAACGCAGCGCCGAGAGGGCGTCACGATGAGCGGCGTCGGGCAGCAGCAACCGGGCTCGTCGCGCCCGAGCCTGGACCCGAGGGCGGCGCTGGTCGCCCTCGTGATCGGCGCTCTCGGCCTGCTGCTCGGTGCGGTGCTCGGTCTCCTGGGCGAGGTCTTCTTCAGCGGCTACCTCATGGCTTTCGTGTTCTGGTCCAACGTGTCGCTCGGCGCGCTGGTGCTGCTCGCCGTGAACCACTTAGCGGGCGGCTCCTGGGGCGCGCTCATCCGGCGTCCGCTGGAGGCGATGGTGGCGTCGCTGCCGCTCGTGGCCCTGTTCTTCGTGCCGGTCGCATTCGGGGTGGGGGTGCTCTACCCCTGGGCTGACCCCGTCTACGTGGCGGCGCACCCGCTGGTGGAGTTCAAGGCCGGCTACCTCAACGTCACCTGGTACCTCATCCGCGCGGTGCTCTACTTCATCGTCTGGATCGCGATCGCCTGGTTCTACCTACGCAACGCACGGGCCCAGGACGAGCGCCCGGAGGAGGCCGGACGCCTGGCGTACCGCATGCGCTCGGTCAGCGGCCTGGCGCTGGTGACCTATGTGATCACCGTGACGCTCGCCGCGGTGGACTGGGGCATGTCGCTGACGCCGGAGTGGTGGTCGGGGATCTACGGGCTCATCTTCATGATCAGTCAGGCGGTCTGCGCCATGGCGCTGATCATCGTCTTCATGGCGACGCTCGCGCGCATCGACACCACGGTCGACCGGCTGCTCACCTGGAAGCGGCTCCAGGACCTCGGCAACTTCCTGCTGGGCTTCATCATGTTCTGGGCTTACGTCAACATCAGCCAGCTGATCATCCAGTGGTCGGGCAACATCGTCGAGACCAACACCTTCTACGTGCTGCGGTTCAACGTCGAGCCGTGGCGGGGCTTGGGCATCTACCTCGCCGTGGCGGGCTTCGCGCTGCCCTTCGTCATCCTGTTCTCGCGCTGGGTGAAGCGCCAGCGCGCGGCGCTGGTTTTCGTGTCGTTCTGGGCGATCCTCAATCAGGCGCTGCACACCTACTGGTACCTGGCCCCCGAGGTCGGCCGCGCCGGCCTGCCGCTGCTGAGCGACCTCTTGCTGTTCGTCGGTGTAGGCGGCGTGTGGCTGGCCTTCGTCCTGCGCAGTCTGGCCTCGCGGAGCCTGGTGAGCGAGCACGATCCGCGACTGCGGCACCCGCCGGTTCCGTCGCGGGCGGCACCGGGCCGCGTGGCGCCGGAGCCCGCCGGGTCGGGCGCGGCGGAGGTTCGGCATGCCTGATCAACGCATCCGCCAGTACATCATCAGCGACGTCGCCGTGCGGCGAGGCTTCCTGTTCGCCAGCATCGGCATGATCGCCGTGCTGCTGGCACTGCTGGTCCTGATCACGGCACAGCCGCAGGGCCGCTTCCAGGCGCTCGACGCGAGCGGGCACCGCCTGCTGTTGGCCGACGCCGAAGCGCGGCTCGCCAGCTTCGAGCTGCTCGAGGACGGCCTCGCGCGGATCGACATCGACCGCGCCATGGAGCTCGTGGTCGAACGTGGGCTGGATCTCGAGTTCGCCCCCGCGGTGGCCGAGCCGCCGGAAGAGGTCGATCCCACGCTGGTCGACGTCGCCGACGGCAGCGCGATCTACGCCGCGCAGTGCGCGGGCTGCCACCAGGCCGACGGCTCCGGGGTGCCGGGAGCCTTCCCGCCGCTCGCAGGGCACGTCGGCGACCTGTACGCCGCCGACCCCGCCTTCCTGGTGCAGGTGACGCTCTACGGGCTGCAGGGGCCGATCGTGGTGCAGGGCGTCAGCTACGCGGGCGTGATGCCGGCCTTCGCGCGGCTCACGGACGCCGAGATCGCAGCGTTGCTGAACTACACGCTGACCGCGTGGGGCGACGCCGAGGAGCTCGGCGACGCCTTCGTCCCCGTCGGCGAGGACGAGGTACAGGCCGAGCGCGACCGGGCCTGGACCGCGGCGGACGTGCTGGCGCGGCGCGCCGAGCTCGACCTGGACGAGTAGCGCGAGCCGCAGCCGGGCGGCGGCCTCACGTCTGGCTGCTGGCCCGCCTGGCGCCGGCGCCCTCACCCGGGCTCCCATGCCGAAGGGCGTAGGCACGCTCGAGTGGCGCGCAGAGACGGAGGCCCGCCTGCATGAGCGGGCCGATGGTGAGCGCGAAGACCAGCGTACCGACGCCGACCGTGCCGCCCAGCAGCCAGCCGAGCGCGAGGACGCACACCTCCACCAGCGTGCGGGCCCGGGCGACGGTCGTGCCGAGCAGGCGAGCCAGCCCCAGCGCAAACCCGTCGCGTGGGCCAGCGCCCAAACCAGCGCTCAGGTACAGGCCGGTCGCGGCGCCGTTGAGCACCAGGCCGAAGGCGAAGAGCGCAGCGCCGAGCGGCCACTGCGTCGGCGAGGGCAGCAGCGGCGACATGAACACGTCCACCCAGAGCCCCACCACCAGCATGTTCATCACCGTACCCGGACCGGGGCGGACGCGGGCCACCAGCGCCGAGAACGCCAGCAGCACGAACCCGGTGGCGATCATGCCCTGTCCGATCGTGAGCGGCGTGCGCAGCGCGAGCCCCTCGTGGAACACGTCCCACGGTCCGAGACCGACCCCGGCCCGCAGCATGGCCGCGAGACTGAGCCCGAAGAGCATGAGCCCCAGGTTGACGTGCAGCAGGCGCAGGATCAGGGTTCGGCCGGGGCTGGGCCGAGCGGACGCGGACACGGCGTGGAGCCTACCATCGGCGGTAGACTCGCGGCGTCGGACCGGGCTCAGTCGCTCGGACCCCGGCCGAAGGAGGCGAGCATGACACACCGCCCGCAACGAGCCGGAATGTCTGCAGCCGATGCGGACGGCTGAGATGGAGCGGGTGCTGGTGACGCGGGCGTTGCCCGATGACTGGCTCGAGCCCTTGGCCGCGGCCGGCCTCGAACTCGACGTCATCGAGCAGGACGAGGCCCCGAGCGACGAGCTCCTGCGTTCTCGAGCGCCCGGCTGTGCGGCGCTGCTGGTGATGCTGGGCGACCGGGTGGATGCGGCCCTGCTCGACGCCGCCGGAGCGCAGCTGCGCGCGGTGGCGACCATGTCCGTCGGCGTCGATCACATCGAGCTGGCCGCCTGCCGAGCGCGCGGCGTGGCCGTGGCCAACACCCCAGACGTCCTCACCGACGCCACCGCCGACCTGGCGATGGCGCTGCTGCTGGCGCTCGCGCGCCGGCTCGCCGAGGGCGAGGCGCTGCTGCGCTCGGGCGCGTGGTCCGGCTGGGGACCACAGCAGCTCCTCGGCCGCGATCTCGCCGCCGCGAGGGTGCTGATCATCGGTCCGGGGCGCATCGGCAGCGCCTTCGCGCGCCGCGTCGTCGCCTTCGGTGCCCGCGTCGCCTACCACGGGCGGCGCCGCCGACCCGAGCTCGAGGCCGAGCTCGGCGCCCATTTCGAAGCGGAGCTCGACACCGCGCTGACGCGCGCCGAGGTGCTGAGCCTCCACGCACCGCTGACCGAGGCGACGCACCATCTGCTCGATGCACGGCGTCTGCGGCTGCTGCCCAGGGGGGCACTGTTGGTCAACACCGCCCGCGGGCCGCTGGTCGACGAGGCGGCGCTGGTCGAGGCGCTGCGTGACGGACACCTCGCTGGCGCTGGACTGGACGTGTTCGAGCGCGAGCCGGCTGTGCATCCCGGGCTGCTGACGCTCCCGAACGTGGTGCTGCTGCCACACCTCGGCTCCGCCACGCAGGGCACGCGGCGAGCGATGGCCGATCTCGCCACCGGCGCGATCAACGCCGTGCTGCGCGGCGCTTCTCCCGAGAACCTGATCTCCTCTTAGCGAGGCGCGCTAGAGATCGAGTTGCGCTAGGTGGGCGTGGTCCTCGATGAACTCGCGGCGCG
>SKMG01000254.1 GCA_007121175.1 Trueperaceae bacterium
ATGACCGTCTCGATGTCGTGCAGCACGATGCCTTCGGTGACCTCGAGCTCGAGGTGGCGGGGGTCGAGGCCGGCGCCGCGCAGTGCTGCTGCCACGACGTCGATGAAGTCCGCCCGCACGAACTGCGTCGGTGACACGTTCACCGACACGTGCTGCAGGCCGGTGGTGCCGTTGAGCCAGGGCGCGCTCTGGCGGCAGGCCTCGGTGAGCGCCCAACTGCCGAACTCGGTTGCGAGCCCGAGCTCCTCGGCCACGGGCACGAACTGAGACGGTGCGATCCAGCCGCGCCGCGGATGCCGCCAGCGGGCCAGCGCCTCGATGCCGCGCAGTTCGCCGGTCCGGGCCGAGACCTGCGGCTGGAAGTGGAGCTCGAGCTCGCCGTTGTTCAGGGCGGCGTGGAACTCGTACTCGAGCTCGCGCTGCGCGGAGGCGAGCTCGTACATCTCCTGCGTGAAGTGGCGAATGGTGTTCCGACCACCGCGCTTGCCGTGGTACATGGCGGTGTCCGATGCCATGAGCAGCGTGGCGGTGTCAGCGCCGTCGTGTGGGTAGAGGCTGATGCCGACCGTTGCGCGCATCCTGACGCTGTGCCGCCCCACCCGGATCGGGCGCGCCAGCGTCTCCATGACGCCGCGAGCGATGGCGGACGCGTGACCGGCGTTCGTGAGGTCGGTATGGACCATCACGAACTCGTCGCCGCCGACGCGCGCGATCGTGTCGCTACTGCGCACGTGCCGCAGCAGCCGCGACGCGACCTCGGTCAGCACCTCGTTGCCCGAGTCGTGCCCGAGCGTGTCGTTGACCTGCTTGAAGCGGTCTAGGTCGATGAACAGCACTGCGACGAGCGTC
The DNA here is from genome assembly GCA_007121175.1 of Trueperaceae bacterium. Classification (GTDB taxonomy): domain Bacteria; phylum Deinococcota; class Deinococci; order Deinococcales; family Trueperaceae; genus CSSed10-48. Next base: position 850 of record SKMG01000254.1, read on the forward strand.
CTGTCACGCTTCGCTCGCGCCAACGCCTGCTGCAGTCGATCCTCGAGCAGCACGCGGTTCGGTAGTCCGGTGAGCGCGTCGTGGTGGGCCTGGTGGTGGAGCTTGTCGTGCAGGCCCTGGCGCTCGGCCGCGAGGCTCAACAGGCTCGCGATCGTCTCGATGAAGCCGACGTCGTCAGGCGCGAGGACGCGGCCGCTGCCGGGATCGACCTCGACGTGGCCGAGGAGGGCGTCGCTGGTCTCGATAGCACGACGGACGAGGCTCGTGTGGGCTGCCGCGTCCGCGTCGAGCGCATCGGCGTTCTCGATGGCGCCCGTGATGCGAGCGCGCGTCCCTTCGAGCATGCCGCAGAGGGCAGCACGCGAGGACTGCACGAGCTCAGGGAGTCGAGCGCCGGCGAGTGCGGCATGACCGAGCTCGGAGATCCACCGCTGACGGCGCGCATGCCGCTCCAACCGCTCGGTCGCCCGGTGGAGGTCGGTGAGGTCGGTGAGCGTCACCACCGCGCCGATGGAGCGCCCGTCGGCGCCGAAGAGCCGCGAAGCGCTGGCCATCAACTGCATGGCGGCGCCGTCGTTCGTGACTCGGAACCGGAGTCGCTGCGCCTGCCCCCGCAGCAGATCCGCGATCTGGGGAGGACCTTCGGGTTCGTCGAGCTCCAGTTGCAGCGCCTCGGTGAACGGACGGCCCCGAGGGTCGCGGCCTCCGCAGAGGCGCAGGGCTTCGCGGTTCACCTGCCTCACCACGCCGTTCTCGTCGCAGACGACGATCGCCTCGGAAGCCTGCTCGAGGATGCACTGCGCCAGGCGACCTTCGGCCACGATCACGTCGGTGCGCTGTTGATCGCGCAGGTCGGTGAGCAGCAGCGAGCGGACGACGCGGTCGTCCCCGAGCGTGAGCGAGCTGAGCGACAGGCGCACGGGAACGACGGCGCCGTCGGCTGCGCGCATCACGATGTCGCCGCGCCACTCGGCATCGACACCATCCTCGAAGACGGCGCGGAGCACTGAGCCGTGCTGCGCCTCGAGCAGCGAGAAGAAGCTCTGTCCTGCCAGCGACGCGTCGCCGCGGCCGAGCATGGCTCTGAGCCGCCGGTTGGTGTAGAGGATGGTCCCGTCGGGGGCGACGGTGGCGGCCCCTTCGCTCATGCCTTCGACCATCAGCTGGTACGGACGCTCGACGCCGAGGCCCGCCAGCACGACCCGCTCGCCGGCAGGCGTCGTGACCACGTAGCCGTCGATCGCGTCGGAGCGGATCGCCTCGAGCGTCTCGAAGACGTCGCGTAGCCTCTCGGCGTCGACCGACGGCCCGCTTTCCAGACCACCCGGCGGCCCCTCCTGTAGTTCCATCGGCTGCTCGGCCGTCAGGTCACCCTGCGGCTCGCCGTCATCGTTGGTGCTCACGTTCGGCCTCCGGATCGTCCGAGGGCAACTCCAGGGTCGCTACCACTCGCTCGGTCTCGGAGAGGTCCCCGACGAGTTTGCGGAGCGGCGGCGGATGGGTGCGGACGAGAGTCGGGATGGCGAGCACCTGGTCGCGTTCGGCCAGGTGCGGGTGCTCGAGGAGGTCCACCACCTCGATGTGGTAGTCGCCGGCGAGGCGCTCGGCGCACAGACGCTTGAGGTTCACCATCGCGAGCATCGACTTCGGGCTCTGGCCCGCGATGTACAAGCGTAGCAACCAACGAGGCGCCGGCGTCTCGCGAGCGGGCTCGACGATGCGCTCGGCCGCCTCGTTCACGGCGCGCTCCCGTCGTCGTGGTCGCTGAGGCGCCCGCTGCGCCGGGTGAACTCGCGCTCGACGGCTTCGTCACGAGCGGTCGCGAGCGCTTCGGCCTGCTCGACGCGGCTGCGGTACCTGGCCTCCTCGGCTGCGAGCTCGGCGTCGAGCACGGCTCTCGCGGCCGTGATGCGGCTGCGGTGCCGTTCGAGCTCGAGCCGGGCACGATCGGCCTCGTGCTGGCGTGCTAGCTGCGACACCCGCTCCCGCGCCTCGCTCGCGGCCCTCGCGGCGCCGGTCCTGACGCCATCGTCGCCGACGAACACGGGTAGCAGCCGGATGCCGTCGTCGTGCAGGACGAACTCCCGCAGCTGATTCGAGTGGCCCATCCCGCGCACCTTGAGGAGGTGGAGGACGCGGTTGCGTTCCGCCTCGGACTGAACGTCACGCAGCACCAGCCACGCGTCGGCTACCGAGGAGATGTTGGCGTCGGTCGACTCGAGCGGGGTGTCACCGCTGTTGAGGCTGGTGAACACGGCAGTGATGTGACGGTTGCGGCACAGGTCCATCAGCCGCGTCACCAAGGAGGTGACACCCCGCTGGTCGGCGACGGCATCGAACGTCGTGATCGGATCGACCGCGACCACGCTCGGCTCGAACGAGTCGATGAGGCGGAGGATCCGGCTCAGGTGCTGCTCGATGGCGAACCCGGTCGGGCGCGACGCCTGGATGTGCAGCAGGCCCGCGTCGATCCACTGCTGCAGGTCGATCCCGATGGACGCGAGATTGCGCACCAGTTGGCTCGCGGACTCCTCGAAGGTGAAGAACAAACCGCGCTCACCACGGGCGCAGGCGGCGCCGATCAACGATGCTGCGATACTGGTCTTGCCGGTCCCGGCCGTGCCCGAAACCAGCACACTGCTCCCGCGGAACATCCCGCCCCGGCCGAGCATCGCGTCGAGATCGGCAACCCCGGTCGACACCACCTCGGCCGACACCTCGTAATCGAGCCCGGCCGAGCTCAACGGGACGACCCAGAACCCTTCCTCGTCGATCAGGAACGGGTACTCGTCGGTGCCGTGGGTGGAGCCGCGGTACTTGACGATCCTGAGGCGTCGCACCGACGTCTGGGCGTCGACGCGATGGTCGAGCACGATTACGCAGTCGGACACGAACTCCTCGAGCCCATGGCGGGTGCCTTCGCCGTGATACTCGGCCGTCACGACGGAGGTGACGCCCTTGTCCTTGAGCCAGCGGAACAAGCGGCCCAGCTCGGCCCGCACGCGAGCCGGGTCCGGGAGGCCCCCGAACAGCACCTCGAGCGTGTCGAGCACGACGCGCTTGGCTCCGATGGTGTCGATGGCGTGGCCGAGACGGATGAAGAGCCCGTCGAGGTCGTACGAGCCGACGCCGATGCGCTCACTTGGGTCGAGGCGGACTTCGTCGACGCGGAGCATGTCCGCCGCCATCAGCCCGGGCATGTCGAAGCCCAGCGACGCGACGTTGGCGCTCAACTCGTTCGCCGTCTCCTCGAATGCGACGAGCAGTCCTGGCTCACCGAACTCGCACGCGCCCCGCACCAGGAATTCCACTCCCAGCAGCGTCTTGCCCGAGCCTGCCGCACCGCAGACCAGCGTGGTGCGGCCGCGCGGGAGCCCACCCTCGGTGATGAAGTCCAGTCCCCGGATGCCCGACGGTGCCTTGGGCAATGCCGGATGCTCCGTAGCAGACGATGTCGTTTCGGTACCCGTGCTGAACGGGGCGTTCCGCACTGCCCGTTGTGTCACCAGCGCAGCGTAGCACACGAGTGTGCGCCGAAGGTATCCATAGAACCGCCGTGTCGACGCTCACGCCCACGTCATGTTGGCCGGTTCGTTCGACCGCAAAGGCATGCAGCCCGTCGAGGTTCGACCGAGGCCCCGTGTTGGTCGAGGCCGTTCGGCCGTCGACCGCCGGCGAAGGCGTTACCATCGCCGGCAT
>SKMG01000233.1 GCA_007121175.1 Trueperaceae bacterium
CCGGTCCTCGCGGGTGAACTGGCGCTGGGGACCTGGCAGTCCATCGTCCTCGTCGACACCAACGTCGACAACACCGACCGGCGCGTGCGCCTCAGCTTCCTCAGCGGCAGCTGAGCGCTCGGCCTTCGGTTCGCCCGACGGCCGAATCTCCCGCCGGCGGCCGTTGCCACGCTGGTCAGGGAGCTCCGCTGCCGGAGCGTCCCACGACGAGCCGCCGCAGCAACCACCCGGCCACGATGATCGCCAGCAGTCCCAACAGTATCCGGATGATGGCCGCGCCCACGATGAACGCCACGTAGAGCAGCAAGATGATGGCGATCACGGCGATGACCGTCTGCCAGGTTCTCATGGTCCTCCTCCGGGCGCCGCCGGGCGCTACGCCATGCTACCCCGACGCGCCTGCGGGGCTGGGCGCTACGATGAGCGGCGCCGACGCTGGTTTGGCCCCGTCAACCCGCGGTCGGAGAGAGGGGTAACGATGGAATACCGCTTCTTAGGACGCAGCGGAACGAAGGTCTCCGAGATCTGCTTCGGCACCCAGACGTTCGGCTGGGGCGCCGACGAGGCCGCGGCGCTCGCCATGGCCGATCACTTCGTCGGCGCCGGCGGCAACTTCTTCGACACCTCTGACAAGTACAACGATGGCGAGTCCGAGCGCATCCTCGGCTCCTGGCTGCGGACCCAGCGCCGGCACGACGTGGTGATCGCCAGCAAGACCTTCTTCGATGTCGGTGACGGTCCGAACGACATGGGCGCCACGCGTAAGCGGATCATGAGCCAGATCGACCACAGCCTGGAGCGGCTCGGCACCGACTACCTCGACCTCTACCAAGTGCACTGCTGGGACGCCTCGACGCCGCTCGAGGAGACGCTCGAGGCGCTTCACGACGTAGTACGCGCAGGCAAGGTGCTCTACCTCGGCGTCTCGAACTACGCGCCCTCACAGCTGATGAAGGCGATCATGCTCACCCGCATGCACGGCTGGTCGCCGATCGTGTCGCTACAGCCCGAGTACAGCCTGTTGGTTCGCAGCACCGAATGGGAACTGCTGCCACTGTGCCGCGCCGAGGGCGTGGCGGTGCTCCCCTGGTCGCCGCTCGCCGGCGGTTGGCTGACGGGCAAGTACCGGCGTGACGCCCCGCCGCCGCCTGAGAGCCGCGTCGGGCGCGCCGACCGCTGGGACGACCAGCCGGAGCAGCGCGCGAGCGACCGGACCTATCGGATCATCGACGAGCTCCTGGTGATCGCGCGGGAGCGCGACCGGACCGCGTCGCAGGTAGCCCTGAACTGGCTGCTACGCCAGCCGGGGGTCACGGCGCCGATCATCGGCGCGCGAACGCTGGAGCAGCTCGAGCAGAACCTCGGCGCTGTCGGCTGGTCGCTGAGCGACGAGGAGATTGCGCGGCTCGACGAGCTGAGCGCCGTGCCGCTGCCGAGCCCCTATGACTTCATCGATCGCTACACGCGGCGGCGCGACGAGCACGCCGTCTACCCGCTGCGCTGACCGATGGGCGTCGCTGTCTCGGCCGCCGCGATGGGGCGACCTAGGGGCTCAACCCTTCACGGCTCCCTGCGTGAGGCCGCTGACGATGTAGCGGTTGACCACCAACGCGAAGAGGATGATCGGCAGGATGATCAGGCTGCCATACGCAGCGATGACACCGTACTGAGCCCCGACGTCGGCGCCGCCGATGAAGCGGGTGATGCCGACCGTCAGCGGCTGTGCATTGTAGCCAGCGAGGAAAAACGCGAACAGGAACTCGTTGTAGCTGATGATGAACGCCAGGATCGCCGCAGCGTTGAGGCCAGGCAGCACCATAGGGATGTTGATGCGCCAGAACACCTCGAACGGGCTGCAACCGTCGATGACGGCAGCCTCTTCCACCTCACGCGGGATGCCGGCGAAGAAGCCGAGCATCAACCACACGATGAACGGCATCTGCATCGCCAAGTGGGCCAGCACGACCCCGACGAGGGTGCCCGAGAGGCCGATGCGCGCGAAGAAGAGGTACATCGGCAGCGCCAGGACCACGTAGGGGAGGAAGCGGGTGCTGAGCACCATGAACACGAGCGTGCCGCGTGCGCGCGCAGAGATCAGCTTGGTGATGCCGTAAGCCATCGGCACGCAGGTGACGAGCACGACGAAGAGCGCACTGAACGAGATGATCATCGAGTTCCGCAGGAAGAAGAGGTAGTTCCCCTGGCGGAAGCTGCGCTCGTAATTTTCCAACGTGAAGCCTGTCAGCGACAGCACCTGCGGGATGCTCTGGAACAGCGCCGTGTCCTTCAGCGACGCCATCACCAGCACGACCACCGGCAGCACGCTGACGAGCAGCCAGATGATGAGGAACAGATAGCGGACCGCGAGACCGCTGCGCTCGCCCCAACGCCCCGCCACCTCAGTCACCGACCTTGTCGAGCCGAGCGAGGCGCATGTACACGAGCGAGAGGATCCCGACGATGATCAGCATGGTGAACGCGATCGCGTTGGCCATGCCGAGATTGGCGGCCGAGATACCCTCGTTGTAGACGAGCAATGAGAGAACGTTGGTGGCCCTCCCGGGGCCACCGCCGGTCAACGCGAACACGGTGTCGAACTCGCGGAAGGCCGAGGTGAGCTGGATCAAGGTCACGAAGCCGATGTGGTAGCGGATGAGCGGGAGCTTGATGGCCGTGAAGGTCCGGAGCCCGCCCGCACCGTCGACCTCCGCTGACTCGATGAGCTCTTCAGGCACGGTGGCGAGCGCTGCGTAGAAGATGAGGATTGCTAGGGGCGCGAGCCGCCACGAGTTGGTGATCACGGTCGCCAGCATCGCCGTGTCGCGAGAGATCAGCCACGCCGGTCCATCGACGGCGATCAGGTTGAGCAGATAGTTGACGAGGCCGTACTCCGGTTCCCACACGTACAACCGGCCCAGCATGCCGACGACCACCTGGGTGGTCACGAACGGCACCAAGTAGAAGGCCATGAAGAACCGAGCCATGACGGTGCCGCGAATGCCGCGGGTGCTCATGATGGCGGCCACCATGAGCCCCGCGAGCACGCTGAGGACGGTGCAGCCGACGGTGAACACCACCGTAGAACGGATGGAGAGGTGGAACAGCGGGTCTTGCAGCAGGCGGCCGTAATTCTCGAGGCCGACGAACACTTGGTCGTGTAGGCGATAGAGGCGCAACCGATGCAGGCTCGTCCAAAGCGCCTGCACGACCGGTACCCCCAGGACCACCCCCCCGGCGATGGCGCCGGGGAGGATGAAGGCCCAGGGGTTGAAGTTCCGTCGGCTCGACATGCCTACTCGATGTAGCCGGACTCGACGAAGATGCGCTCCATGTTGTCGACCAAGCGCTGCTGCGCCTGCTCGGGGGTCATCACGTCGAAGAGCACGTCGGAGGCGAACTCACCGACCGGCGTGTACATCACCGCGCCCCATTCGGCAATCGGCTGGCGCGGGAAGCCGTAGCTCATCTGCTCCTCGAAGACCGGCAAGAAGTCCTCGTAGAAGTCGTAGGCGCCGACGATCGCTGGGTCCTCGAACTGGTCGGCGCGAGCGAACATGGCGGTGCGCAGGTTGAACTCGGCGGACTGCTCCTCGAGCAGCCACTGCACGAACTTGAAGGCCTCTTCGGTATTGGGTGTGTCGAAGATCAGCATGCCGCCGCCGCCGATGAACGAGCGACCCACAGGTAGGTCGGCTCGGTTGCCCGGCCACTGGGGCAGCAGCGCGTAGCCAATGCTGCCGGCGGTCGGAGCGCCCTCTTCCTCGATCGTCAGCACGCCCTCGGGCCACAGTTCGGCTGTAGCCAAGCGGCCTTCGCGCATGAACGAGAGGTGCTCGAGGAAGTTCCACGATTGGGCTTGCGGCGGGAAGGTGTCCTCGATCAGGCGCTTCCAGTAGGCCGCGCCTTCGAGCAGGATCGGATCGTCGAGGTCGGTCTGGAAGTCCTCGTCCCAGCCTTCGAGGCCGAGCGAGTAGACGATTGCCAGGAACGCGCGCGCCATGCCGCCGGGCGGGATGATCGACGCGGAGTAGCCGAACAGTGGCGCCGTCAGCGTCTCGTCGGCAACCGTCTCGCCGGCGGGACGCGTGAAGAAGACGGCGATGTCGTAGAGCTCTTCCCACGTCTGCGGGGGCGCGAGCTCGCGACCGTACTCGGCTTCGAAGGCCTCACGCTCGCCCTCGTGCTCGAACCAGTCGAGGCGGTAGGCGTAGATCGGCGTTTGCGGGTTGCGGGCGATCGCGATGATCTCACCAGGGCGCAGTGCCGGGTTGATCATGTGTGACTCGATCACAGCCTGCGAGTACTGGTCGAGACCGAAGCCATGCTCCTCGATCAAATCGTCGAGCCCAGCGACCTTCTCGTAGTAGTACCCGAACCAGCCCGGGCTGTGGTAGCCGATGTCGTAGTAGTCGCTATCGGCCTGCGCCTCGAGCTGCATCCGCTGCCACAGCTGATCGGGCGGCAAGACCTCCATGACGATGTTGACACCGGTCATCTCCTCGTAGAGCGGGATGAAGTACTCCTCCATCGGCTCGACGTGGGGGCC
>SKMG01000067.1 GCA_007121175.1 Trueperaceae bacterium
GTGCGGCCTGGGCGCCGGACCGCAGGCTCAGGCGGGGATGGCCTCGTCGGGCACGTCCGTCCAGGCGCCCACGGAGCGGAACATCCGGCGGTACTCGCTGGGCGTGAGCCCCACGATGCGTTTGAACAGCCGCCTGAAGAACGACGGGTCCTCGTAGCCGACGCAGAGGCTGATCTCCTCGACCGGCGTCGCGCTCGTCTCGAGCAAGCGCTTGGCGTCCTCGATCCGCAGGTGCTGCAGGTACTCGATGAGCGTGGTGCCGGTCGCCGCCTTGAAGCGCCGCTTGAGCGTCCGCTCGGCGACGCCCAGCTGCGCGACCGCGCTCACCAAAGCGCCATCGTCGCGGAAGTGGCCCTCGAGGTAGCGCTGAGCGCTGACGACCAGCGCGTCGGCGACTGGCGTGCCGCGTAGCAGGGCCCGGTACGGCAACTGGCCCTCGTCATGGAGCTTGAGCAGGTAGACCTTGGCGATCCGCAGCGCCTCGCCGGGGCTGCCGTGGCGGGCGATGATGTGCAGCGCCAGGTCGTGCCAGGAGCTGGTGCCACCGGCGGTGACGATTCGCCCCTGCGGATCGGCGAACGCCAGCGCCGGTTCGGCGCGGAAGCGGACCCGCGGGTAGCGGCTGCGGAACAGGTCCTCGTAGCCCCAGTGGGAGGTGGCATCGCAGCCGTCGAGCAGCCCCGTCGCGGCCAGCATCACAGCCCCGGAGCAGGCCGAGTAGAGCCAGGCGCCGCCATCGAAGCGGCGGCGGATCCAGGCCAGCAGCTCGGGGTGGCGCTCGCCGATGTCTTCGTCGGGGCCGAGCCACAGCTCGGGCAAGATCACGATGTCCGCCCGCGGGTCGTCCGCCACCGCGGCGGCTGGCTCGACCGGGATGCCGTGGCCGCAGTGGAACGGTGCGCGCTGCGGCGACACGATCCGAACCTGGAAGAGGTTGCGCGCACCCTCGGCCCGGACCAGCGTCTGCCACACGTTCCCTGCGGCGCAGAGCACGTCGACCATGCCGTAGAGCGCGGAGCCTGCGGTCTCGGGCACCGCCACGATCGCCACGTCGGTCATGGTTCCTCCTCCCGCGCGCGCCGAAGGCACCGGTCTGGCACGGACGAACCGTTTCGGGCGCAAACGCATCTTACGCGTCGACCGTCGAATCCCTATGGTGTGCCTCGCGACGCACCGGCCGACCGGCGCGCGCACGAGGAGGCAAGCCATGTCCACCACCCAGACGATGCGCACGACCCTCAACGGTCTCGACCTGCAGCAGATGACCGGCACCGTCACCGCGCTCCAGCAGCAACCCGCGCTCGCGCGCTTCGAGTTCCGCGCCTCGAACCGTTGGGTGACCGGCGGCGAGAATCGTTCGCGCATCAAGGAGTTCTACGGCGCCGGCGGCGAGGACGAGTCCCGCACCGCGGCGTGGGAGTTCGTGAATGGCGAGCCGCCCGTCCTGCTCGGCAACAACGAGGGCGCCAACCCGGTGGAGTTCCTGCTGCACGCGCTGGCGGGGTGCGTCACCACGACCACCGTGCTCCATGCGGCGGCCCGCGGCATCGAGATCCGGCGCCTGGCCACGGAACTCGAGGGCGACCTCGACCTGCAGGGCTTTCTGGCGCTCGACCCGAGCGTCCCGGCCGGTTATGAACGGATCCGCATCCGCATGGATGTCGAGGCCGACTGCGGCGACGCCGAGCTCGACGAGCTGCTCGCCTTCGTGCGCGACCACTCGCCGGTCTGCAGCACGATCACGAATCCCGTTTCCGTCAGCCTCGAGCGCGTCACCCCCTGACAGCCGGTCGCTGGGGCGAGGGCCCGCGCCGACGGGTCGCCAGCGGCCACCCATCGCAGCCAGCGCCCGGCACGCCTCGCGAACCGCGGGATCCGTGTCGGGCGCTGGCGATGGCGGCCTCGGGCTCGCGCTCTGAGCGGCGCTCGAGCGAGGCGAGCGACGGCTTGGGTCATGCAGCCGCCGTCGTTGGGCGAAGGCGCATGGCGACCGCGGCCGTAGGTCGCGCAGGCGTCCGCCGCTAGCCCCCGCCACGGGCGGCCTACGATGGAGCGATGGAACCCGTGTACTTCTCGTCACCTGCCGCCTTCCGCGAGTGGCTCGAGGCGCACCACGCGAGTGCCGGCGAGCTGTGGGTCGGGTACTACAAGCGGGGTACCGGCAGGCCGTCCATGACGTGGCCGGAGTCCGTGGACGAGGCGCTCTGCTTCGGCTGGATCGACGGGCTGCGCCGGCGCGTCGACGACGAGCGGTACACGATCCGCTTCACGCCGCGCCGTGCGGGCAGCAACTGGAGCCGCGTGAACCTCGGTCGCGTCGGGGTCCTGATCGACGAGGGCCGGATGCGCCCGGCCGGACTGGCGGCGTTCGAGGCCCGTAGGGAGGATGCGGCCGAGCCGCCGCCCGAGGAGCGGCCGCAGGAGTTGCCCGAGGCCTACGCGCACGCCTTTCTTGAGCGCGACGCCGCTGCGTGGGACTTCTTCGTGGCGCAGACGCCCTCATACCGGCGCCTGGTCATCGGTTGGATCCTCGATGCGAAGCGCGAGGCGACCCGGTTGAGGCGGCTCGACCAGATCGTCGAGGCCTCGGCGGAGGGGCGTCGCTGGGTCCAGGGCGCGCCGAGGGGCGTGACGCGCTGAGTCTTCGTGCTGGCGCACGGCCCGCGGTCGGTCGAGGACCTGGCGGCCGCGCTCGATCTCGACTCGTCCACGGTGTCGCACCACCTCAAGCGCCTGTCGCGCGTGGGCCTGGTGAGCGCCCGTGCCGAGCGCCCCTACAGCGTGTCCGCGCTGGACCTCGACCGGCTCCATGTCATGGCGCGCGAGCACCTCGCTGCGGAGGCGCTGCCTCGGCTCGCCGGCGATGCGGACCTCGGCGCCGCCGACCGGAAGGTGCTCTCGACCTTCTTGGGCGACGACCGCCGCATCACGGCGTTCCCGAGTCAGCAGAAGAAGAAGTACCTGGTGCTGGTCCGGCACACGCTGCAGGCGTTCGAGCCGGCCGTCGTGTACGACGAGGCGCAGGTGAACGAGCGCCTGGCGCGCTTCAACGACGACACCGCGCGCCTGCGCCGCAGCCTCGTCGACTTCGGGTTCATGCGTCGCGACCGTGACGGCGGGCGGTACTGGCTGTTGGAGGAGGTCCGATAGCCGGAGACCAGAGCCGACGTCACTCGCACGAGCGCGCACATGGCCTATTCTCGGAGCCCGGCCAAAGGGTCCGATGCACATGAGCGCGGACCCGACCGCGAGGGGGTGGACCGTGTCGAGATCCGGGCGAGCCTCGAAGTACCGAGTGGCCTCGCGTGACGGCACCGAGATCGCGTGCTGGACGAGCGGTAACGGCCCTCACCTCGTCGTCGTCCACGGTGTCGCGGCCGACCACTCGCGCTGGCGTCCGCTGCTGCCACATCTCGAGCCGCACGTGACGGTCCACGCCATGGACCGTCGGGGCCGCGGCGCGAGCGGCGACGCGAGCGCGTACGCGCTGGAGCGCGAGGCGGAAGACGTGGCGGCGGTGGTCGATGCGGTCGCGGAGCACCATGGGAGCCGCGTCGACGTCTACGGACACTCGCACGGCGCCTTCTGCGCTTTCGGCGCCGCCGCCCTCACCGAGAACGTCCGCAGGCTCGCGCTCTATGAAGGCTGGCCGCTCCCGGATCCCAGCGTGTATGTCCTGCCCGCGGCCCTGGAGGATCGGATGGAGAACCTGCTGGCGGCGGGAGACCCCGGCGGCGCCGTCGAGGCGCTGTTCCGCGGACTCCTCGAGATGAGCGACGCCGACATCGCCGCGTTCAAGGCGGCCCCCTCGTGGCCCGCACGCGTGGCCGCCGCGCACACGATCGGGCGCGAGGTGCGCGCCGAGGCCCGGGCACGGCTCGAACCCGACGCTGCGGCGCGGATCACCGTCCCGGTGCTGCTCATCACGGGCGAGGAGAGCGCCGATCCCGCCAGGGCGGGCGCCGCGGCCGTGGCCGAGGCGCTGCCGGACGCGTACGTCGTGGAGCTGGAGGGACAAGGCCACGTGGCCGACGTCCTCGCGCCCGAGGCGTTCGGGCGGCGGCTCCTACGGTGGTTCCGGGACGAGGGATGACGATCGATCTGCGGACTTGCCGACCAGAGCGTCCGCGTTGCCGACGGGCCGCACAGGATCGTCACCGCTCGCGTGCTACCTTCCTGCCGTGTGCCTCTCGCCTCGCCAGCTGAACCGGGCCACCCTCGCTCGCCAACTCCTCCTCGAGCGCGAGTCCCTGCCGCCGGTCGAAGCCGTGCGGCGCCTGCTGGCGCTGCAAGCCCAGGAGCCGGTGTCGCCGTACCTGGCCTTGTGGAACCGGCTGCGAGACTTCGACGCGGGGGAGCTCGACGCTGCGTTCCGCTCCTACGAGGTCGTGAAGGCGCCGCTCATGCGGATCACACTGCACGCCGTCGCGGCCGAGGATCACGCCATGTTTCGCCAGGCAGTGCGCACGACCCTGCGCGCTGCCCGCCTGAACGACTCACGGTTCCGCTCCACCGGGCTCTCGATCGGCGATGCCGACGCA
>SKMG01000134.1 GCA_007121175.1 Trueperaceae bacterium
CCAGCGGCAGGCCCCGCAGGGCGCGGGCCGTGCTGCGCCGACCGGCCGCACTGAGCGGGCCCAGCGACTGGCCGTACACCACCACCCGCCGCCGCAGCGCTCGCGCCGCCCTGATCACGCCCAGGTAGTAGCGCAGGCTGCGGGCGCTGGTGGCATCCTGGAGCAGGCCACCGCCGCCCGACACGAGCACGTCGTTGATGAACAGCGCCCGCGGGAGGCCGCGCAGGCGGTGGTGGGCGGGCAAGCCGTAGGCGGCTTGGGTGGCCCGTGGGTCGAGTGACAAGACCTGGAGCCGCTGCACCCCGCGCGCGCGCAGCCCGAGCGCCAGTCCGGCGAGCAGCGCCTCGTCGCCGAGGTTGCCGGCTCCGAAGTAGCCCGAGACGCACCAGCGCAGATCCTGGGCGCCACGCTCGGCCGCCTCGTCGCCGGGCTCGGCGCCGTGGAACAGCACGCCGCCGCCGGTGCCGCTCACGATTCGCCGGCGTCGGCGTTCGCGTCGGCCTGCAGCCAGGAGCGCAGGGCGTGCACCACGAGTCGTGCGAGAGGGACCAGCACCAGGCCGACGAGCACGCCGATCGCCAGCGCGATCAGGGTGCGTTGCAGGGAGATCAGCACCGGCGTGTGGTAGTGCCCGAAGCTGTTCAGGATGCTCGCCTGGGCGATGACGCCAGCCACCAGCAGTGGCCCGGTGGCCCACGGCGGCCAGCGCGGGTTCAGCAGCGCCAGCAGCGCCAGTGGGTGTCCTACGAGCTCCTTGAAGCGAGGCCGCACGAACAGCTCGTTGAGTGCCGAGCGGGCGGCCAGCTCGGCCTCGGTGGCGGCGAGGATCGGGAAGTTGCCGCGCCTGATGACGACCAGGGCCAGCACCGCCAGCACGACCAGCGCCACCGCCACGTCGCCGAGCCGCACGCGGTAGCCCCACAGCGTCCGCACCCAGGTCGCCGGGCGGCGCCAGCGCAGCAGCAGCTGGGCGGCCATCAGCGCCGGCGGCAGCACCAGCGTGGCTGCCACGCCGGCGAACGGCTCGATCGCCAGCATGCTGGCGCGGTCCGACCCCACTGCCACCAGCAACACGGCTCCCACGAGGCTCAGGCCGGTGGCGCCCAGCAGCGCCAGCGGCCCGTGGCGCAGCAGCGAGAAGCCGAGCACGGGGTAGACGATCGCGGCCACGAGCGCCGCGGCCGCCCAGCTCACGCCGGCAGCCACTAGGGCGAGCAGGGCGACCGCGACCGACGCCAGCACGCCCCACGGCGCCGGGAACGCCAGCGCCAGCAGCGCGAGGCCCGCCACGACGCCGAGGGCGGCGCCTAGGCGCAACGGGGCCGACGGCACGTAGTCGACGTCGAGCAGCTCCAGGCCGCCGACGCGGTAGCCGTCGCGCTCGAGCGCGACGCGCAGCCCGCTGACCAAGGCCTCGGTGTTGGCGACCATGTCGCCGAGTTGCTCTTCGGTGTATGGGCGCAGGTAGAACAGCCGCACGTTGCGCTCGTTGGCGGCCAGGAGGTACTTCTCGATCACCTCGGCCGGTCGCAGGCGTTGGTTGAGGTAATCCTGGTTGAACGACAGCAGCCGCACCGTGGGCACGCGTCCCGCCACCACCGGCATGCCGTCTTGCGGTGTCCCCTCGATGATCGCGGTGAGGTAGTCCTGGCTCACGTCGATCACCTGGTCGAGCGCGCTCGGGTGCCCGGCCACCTGGAGGCCGGCGTAGATCAGGTAGCGCGCCTCCGGCGGGTAGTCGGCACCCACCCCGATCAGGCCCGGGAAGTTGCGCGGGCGATAGGCGATCTCGAAGCCGGCCTCGTACCAGGCCTCCACCTGGGCGCGGTCGACGCCGGCGGGCCGGGTCCGGTACGAGTCGCCCGGCCAGGCGTACCAGGTCTCGCCGGCCAGGCTGACCTCCTGGGGCGGCGCTGCGGTGTTGGCGAGCAGGCGCTCAGCCGCCCCCGGCACCAGCGGACGCACCAGCGTCGTGTCGGCGGCGACGGCCGGTGGCGGTTCGCCCAGGACGCCGGCGACCGCGTACGCCTCGCGTCCGAGCAGCGCGGCCACCTGGCCCTTGGTCGCGAGCGTTTCGACGGTGTCCTCGTAGAGCGCGATGCCGCTCAGCCCGTGCGTCTGGTAACGCAAGCCGAGCGTAAAGGCATCGAGGCCGAGGTAGGCGGCTTGCTCGGCCAGCGCCAGTTCGTCCATCACGATCGCGACGCGCTGCTCGGTGTGTTCGCTCTGCACCCGCTCCACGACCAGGGCCAGCGCCGGTATCAGCGCCAGCGCCAGCAGCAACCAGAGCACGCGGAGCAGACCCGGATGGCGTTCGGCGAGGAGCCGCGGTCGGCGTCCCGGTGGCGGCGCGGCGTTCACCCGAGTGCCTCGGCGGCCCGGGCCGCTGCGGACGCCCAGCCGCCGTCGGCCACGCCGACCCGTGCGATCCGGGCGAGATGGCGCGTGGTGAAGGCCCGCAGCACGTCGAGCGCCACGCGATTGGCGCCGCCCTCGGGCACGATCAGGTCGGCGTGCTGCTTGGAGGGCTCCACGAACAAGTCGTGCATCGGTTTGACGGTGAGGCGGTACTGCTCGATGACGCTCTCGGTGGTGCGTCCGCGCTCGCGCACGTCGCGCTCCAGGCGCCGGATGAAGCGCTCGTCGGCGGGGGCGTCGACGAACACCTTGAGCGCCAGGCGCGCCCGCAGGGCGGGGTCGTGCAGCACCAGGATACCCTCGACGATCACGATCGCGGCGCTCAGCAGGCGCAGCGTCCGCTGCGAGCGGTCGTGGCGCGCGAAGTCGTAGACCGGTCGTTCGATCGCCTCACCGCGGATCAACGCCTCGACGTGGGCCAGCAGCAGCGCGTGGTCGAAGGCGCCGGGCTCGTCGTAGTTGGTGCGGGCGCGCGCCTCGAAGGGGACGTGCGGCTGCGCGCGGTAGTAGGCGTCTTGTGGCAGCAGCGCCACGTGCTCGGGACCGGCCGTCCGCACCAGCGCGTCGGCGACCGTCGACTTGCCCGATCCGGTCCCGCCCGCCAGCCCGATCACCAGGGGAGTCGGGGCGCCGGTCACGTTCAAGCGCAGACGTCGGCGACGGGTTTGCGGTGTCGCCGGGTCACGGCCGCGCGGATGAAGCCGGTGAACGGTGGACTCGGCCGCATCAGCCGCGAGGTGAACTCGGGATGCGACTGCAGGCCGAGGAAGAAGGGATGGCCGGCGAGCTCCACCGCCTCGACCAGACCCTCGCCGCGGCCGGCCATGCCCGGCGTGACGCCCGACACCACCAACCCGGCGGCCTTCAAGGCCGCGACGTAGGCGGGGTTGACTTCGAAGCGGTGGCGATGGCGTTCGAGCACCGTCGCGGCGTGACCCGCCTGTGCCGAGAGCTCCAGGCGGCCCGCGTAGAGCTCCGCCAGGAGCGTGCCCGGCGCGACCTGCATGGGCCACGACCCGAGCCGCATGGTCCCGCCGAGACCGTCGATCTCGAGCTGCTCGGGCATCAGGCCGATGACGGGGTGCGGGGTGTAGGGATCGAACTCGGTGGAGTTCGCCCCCTCGAGCCCGGCGACGTGGCGAGCGAACTCGATGACGGCGACTTGCAGGCCCAGGCAGATGCCGAGGTAGGGAATGCCGCCCTCGCGCGCGAAGCGGGCGGCGCGGACCTTGCCCTCGATGCCGCGCACGCCGAAGCCGCCGGGCACGAGGATGCCGTCGAAGCCGGCCAGCTGCTCCACGTCACCCTCGGCAACGGCCTCGGCCGAGACCCAGTCGATGTCGACCTTGGCCCGGTTGGCGATGCCGGCATGCTTGAGCGCCTCCATCAACGACAAGTAGGCGTCGGGCATGGCGACGTACTTGCCCACGACGCCGATGCCGACACTCGTCTCGGGCTGGCGCAGGATCCGCACGGCCTCGTGCCACACGCGCAGCTCGGGGGTGACGCGCTCGAGCTGCAAGTGGCGCTCGAGCAGCTTGGCGATGCCCTGCTGCTCCAGCATCTCGGGCACCGCGTAGACGTGATCGGCGTCGTAGGCGCTGTACACCGCGTCGGCCTCGACGTTGGTGAACAGCGCGATCTTCGTGCGCGCTTCGGGTGGCAGCGCGCTGCGGCTGCGCAGGATCAGCCCGTCGGGCTGGATCCCCACGCCGCGGAGCGTGGCCACGGAGTGCTGGGTGGGCTTCGTCTTGTACTCCTCGCTGCTGCCCAGGTAGGGCAGGAGCGTCACGTGCAGGTAGAGCGAGCGGTCGCGGCCGACCTCGAAGCGCACCTGCCGGATGGCCTCCAGGAACGGCAACGACTCGATGTCGCCGACCGTGCCGCCGACCTCCACCAGCAGGATCTCGGCACCCTCGCCGGCTTGGTAGATGCGCGACTTGATCTCGTCGGTGACGTGCGGGATCACCTGCACGGTCTGCGACAGGTAGACGCCCTGGCGCTCCTTCTGGATCACCGCCTGGTAGACCTGGCCGGTGGTGACGTTGTTCTCGCGGGCCAGGTCGATGTCGAGGAAGCGCTCGTAGGTGCCGATGTCGAGATCGGTCTCGGCGCCGTCCTC
>SKMG01000253.1 GCA_007121175.1 Trueperaceae bacterium
CAGTTCGGGCAGACGTCCGACGAGCAGCCAGGCATGATCAAGCTGCCTCTGGCGCTGACCCACGAGGACCTCGCCGACCTCACCGGCAGCTCCCGCGTCACCATCACGCGGATCCTCGGTGAGCTGCGCAACGAGGGCGCCCTGCAGGGCACCCGCGGAGTGTACGTCGCCCATCCGCAGGGCCTCGAGCGTGCCACTGACGATTACGTGATGCAGGTGCTCTAGGTCTCGTCGCTCCGGCTCGTACACTGGCGGCATGATGCTGGAGTTCACCGAGACCGCCAGGGACCGCATTCGCACCTACCTCGACAAGCAACGCGCGCAGGGCGTCACCGCCCTGCGCGTTTCCGGAACGCGCGCCGAGCACAAACTGTGGCTCGTCAAGCCGGGCGATCGCGACGAGGCCGATCACGTCCTCGATGGCGGCGGGTTCGAAGTGTACCTCGATCCGCTGACGCAACGACATCTCCAGGGCGCCACGGTCGACTTCGTCGAGGGCGTCATGCAATCGGGCTTCCGCGTCTCGTTCCCCTCTCCGAGTTGGGACGATCCGCTCGCACAACGTGTCCAGGACGTGCTCGACACGATGGTGAACCCCGGCGTCGCGGGGCACGGCGGCAGCGTGTCGCTGCAGCGCGTCGAAGGCGACGCCGCGATCATCAGCCTGCATGGCGGCTGTCAGGGCTGCGGCGCCGCCGACATCACCCTCAAGCAGGGGATCGAGCGCATGATCACCGAGCAGGTACCGGAGATCAAGCGGGTGCTGGATGCGACCGATCACGAGGCCGGCGAGAACCCGTACTACGCCAAAGACGCCGCTGTCGGACCTCGCGACACACCGCTGACCTGAGATCGGCTGGCGCGGGGGCCTCGCCGGGCGCCGTCCGAGACCCGGCCGAGCCGGGCCGGGCGCCGTCGTAGGCTTGTGCATGTCCCACGCACCGTCTCCGACACTCGATGCTCTGCAGCGCGCCGTGGACACCGCGGCCGGCCGCCGGCCCGGCGACCTCCTGCTTCGTGGCGGCAGCGTGCTGAACGTGTTCACGGGGCGCTGTGAGCGCGCCGACGTCCTGCTGGCGGGACGCTTGGTGGCGGCCGTGGGGGATCTGCCCGATGCCCGGGCCGAGCACGTCATCGACGTCTCGGGCGCCTGGCTCGCGCCGGGACTCATCGACGGCCACGTCCACATCGAGTCCTCGCTGGTCACCCCCGCACGCTACGCCGAGGCGGTGCTGCCTCGCGGGGTCACGGGCGTAGTGTGCGATCCGCATGAGATCGCCAACGTCGCCGGCGTGGCGGCCGTCCGCTGGCTGCTCGCCGGTAGCCGCGAACTGCCGCTGGACGTCTGGGTCACGGTTCCCTCGTGCGTCCCCAGCACCCGACTCGAGACCGCCGGTGCCGAGCTGAGCGTGGCCGACATCGAGGAGCTGCTCGCCGACCCCTGGGTGGTCGGCGTGGCGGAGTTGATGTCGTTCCCGGACGTCGTCGCCGGCGACCGCGCCCAGCTCGAGAAGGTCGCCGTGGCCGAGGCGCTCGGCAAGGCCACCGAGGGACATGCTCCCGGGCTCTCCGGCCGCGACCTCCAGGCCTACCTGGCGGCCGGCATCGGCTCCGACCACGAGTCGACGAGCCTCGAGGAGGGCCGCGAGAAGCTGGCGGCCGGGGCCTTCCTGATGATCCGAGAAGGGAGCGTCACCCGCGATCTCGACGCGCTGATGCCGCTCGTCGACGTGCGCTTCAGCGACCGCATCGGCTTCGTCACGGATGACCGGTTCCCTACCGACCTGCTCGACGAGGGCGGGCTCGACGTGCTGGTGCGGCGGGCCATCGCGGCCGGCGCCGATCCGGTGTACGCCGTGCGCTGTGCCTCCTGGAACACCGCGCGCCATCACCGGCTGCCGCGGCGCGGCGCGATCGCGCCGGGCTACCAGGCCGACGTGGTCGTCGTCGACGACCTCACGTCGTTCCACGCGGCGCTGGTGATCAAGGACGGCCGCTTGGTGGCGGAGCACGGGCGGCTGCTGGTGACGCTCCCGGACGTCGATGCCGACGACAGCGCGGTGCGCTCGACGGTGCGGCTGAGCGCATTCGACGCCGCTTCGCTGCGGCTTCCGGCGCCGAGCACGGAGGATCGGCTGGTGCGGGTGATCCACCCGCTGCCCGGCCAGGTCGTCACCGAGGCGCGCACCGTGCGGCCGAGCGTTCGGGGTGGCCAGGTGGTGGCCGACGCCCAGCGCGACCTGGCCAAGCTCGCGTGCATCGAGCGGCACGGACGCGGCGGCGGCATCGGCCTCGGCTTGGTCGAGGGGCTCGGCCTGCGCCGCGGAGCGCTCGGCTCCAGCGTCGGTCATGATCACCACAACCTGATGGTCGCCGGCATGGACGACGCGTCGATGCGGCTCGCAGCACGGCGGCTCGCCGAGCTCGGCGGCGGCTTCGTGGTCATCGACGAGGGGCGGGTGCTCGCAGAGCTGGCGCTGCCGGTGGCGGGCCTGGTGTCGAGCGCGCCGCTCGCCGAGGTCCGCTCGGGTCTCGACAGGGTGGAGGCGGCAGCCCGCGAGCTCGGCGTCACCGACGCGGGCGTCATGATGACGTTGTCGTTCCTCGGCCTCGCGGTGATACCCGCGCTCCGGCTCACCGACCATGGGCTCGTCGACGTCGTCTCGGCGAGGCTGGTGCCCTTCGAGGTCGAGCAGTCGGGCTAGGGGCCGGCGGCCTCAGTCCCGCTCGACGACGACGCCCAGTCCCTCCAACAGGCCCGACGCCTCCGGCGCGCTGACGTAGAGACCCTCGACGCGGTTGTCGCTGGCGACGATGGCGTAGTGCCGTGCCGTGCGGAGGTCGGCGCCGCGCAGGTCGCAGCCGCGGAACTGGCTCGCGGTCAGGTCGCTGTGGCGGAAGCTGGCATCGCGTAGGTCGCAGCTCTCGAACAGGCCCTCGTGGATGGTGCACGCCTCGAAGCGACGCTTGTGCAAGTCGAGCCCGATGAAGCTCGAGAAGTTGAGCACGCTGTCCTTGAAGTCGATCTCGAGCGGCCGCAGCGGACTCGCGTCGGCCCTCGACCACGCGACGCCGACCACGTGGCAGGTCTCCAGGGTCACGCCGCCGAAGCGGCTCGACAGCACGTCGATCAGGCCCAGGTCGCAGCCGAGGAAGTCGCTGTCTACGAGCTCGCAGCCGTGCAGCCGGAGCTCGCGCAGGTCGCACTCCTCGAAGACGCAGTCGCGAAAGGCGGCGCCGCGCAGGTCGCCGGCGAGGCGCAAACCCACGAAGCGCTCGTTGGCGTAGTCCCCACCGGACACCGGGATCGAATCGTGCGTCACGTGGTACCACCATGGCGCGAACGCGGGTCGGGCGCCGTCATGCCACATCCTACGCAGCACCATTACGCCGACGCGTCACGCGGAGCCGCGCACGGCGGCGTACGCTGATCGCCGATGGACGAGGGCGGGCAGGTACGTGCCTCGCCTCCGGCGCGCCGCAGCGGCCGTCGACGGCGCCCGGGGCTGGGCGCGGCGGGCGCTCGCCGGCGCCGGTTACAGCTTGCGGCTCTCGCGTGGCTGCTGCTCGCGGCCTCGGCATGGTATTGGGCGAGCCGTCATCCCGAGGGGCCGGCGGGTGCGCTCACCGGTCTGCTGACCGCGGCCGAGACGCCTCGAGGCGCGCTCGGCATGCTGCTGTTGGCGTTCGTGCTGCGGCCCGCGACGCTGCTGCCGACGACCGTGCTCTCGGCCTTCGCCGGCTTCCTGCTCGGCGCCGCCTGGGGCTTCGTCGTCGCCAACACGGCAGTGGTGGCGACTGCGCTCATCCCTTACGGGCTGGCCTGGATCCTCCGCGGCCGGACGCTGCGGCCGCCCTCGGGGGGCTGGCGCTCGGAGCTGGCGCACCGCCCGTTCGTCACGATCGTGACCGCGCGGCTCGCGATGCTGCCCGGCGACCTCGTGAACGCTGCTGCGGGTCTGCTACGAGTCCCGCTGCTGCCGTTCCTGGGCGCGACGGCTCTGGGCGGCAGCCCTGGCATCCTGGTTGCGGCACTGGCGGGGGCCTCGCTGCGCGGAAGCCGCTTCTCCGTCGGAGCGCTGCAGCTCGACTATCGCTTGCTGTTGGCCGCCATCGCGGTGCTGATCGCGAGCCTGGCCGTCGCCAGGCTCGTCCGGCGGCGGCAGGATCGGAGCGAGTAGTTCGTGCGGGTCTAGACGGCGCGGCGGAAGCGGTGCACCTCGTAACGCTCCCAGACCCCACTCCGTGCGTAGACGTCCGCTTCGAGCAGGGCTCGCACGGCAGCTTCGTCGGGCGCCTCGAGCAGCAGCGCCGAGCCGATCATGGTGTCGTCTTCGTCGAGGATGGCGCCGCCGAGTTGCAGCGTGCCGGCCTCTGCCAGGGCGCGGGCGCTCGATAGGTGGCGCTCGCGCACCGCCAGCCGCCTCTCGAGAGCTCCGTCGTCGCTGCCGTCTCGTGCGATGACCAGGAAGAGCATCGCATCCCTCGCTTCCCGCGGCGCGGACGCCGCCTCCCGGGCGTGACCGGCGCCGGCCTTCTC
>SKMG01000250.1 GCA_007121175.1 Trueperaceae bacterium
ATCAACGACGTGCGCATCGGCACCTGGACCAGCCCGGCAGACTACGGCGGGCGCCGCGGCCTGCTGACGCCGGTGTGGTGGGACGCCCGCAACAGCCAGTACGGCGTCTTGAAGGAGTGGCGCGTGAACGCCAGCGGCAGCTACGTCGACGGTATGCGCCTGTCGGCGGTCACCATCGACGACCTCGAGCTGGTCGGCAAGCCCTTCGTGAGCGTGCGCATCGGCGTCGCTGCCGATGCCCGCCACGTGGGCGGGCTGAACCTCTTCGGCCGCGGCTTCGGCAACTACCCGCAAGACATCGTGCTGCGCATCCGGCACAGGCCGCGCGTCGACGGCGGCGCCGACGGCTCGCGCACGGCCTGACTCCCGATCGGCTGGAGCTCCGCACCCGCTGAGCCGAGGCGTCCGCTCGTCGGGCGCCGGACCGAGGTGCTGCGAGAGGGGTAGGCCGCGCAGACGCTCTCGAGCGGCGCCAGGCACGACGCGACGATGCACATCGTCACCCTGCCTGCGGTGACGCCGGCTCGCGCTCCCTACCCTCAGGCATGGTTCGCACCTACCGACTCGAACGCCGCCAGCTCGTGGAACGACCGGTCGACGCGGTCTTCGCCTTCTTCGCCGACGCGAGCAACCTCGAGGCCATCACGCCTCGTTTCCTGCGCTTCAGCATCCGCACGCCGCTCCCTATCGATATGCGCCAGGGCACACGGATCGAGTACACCCTGTCCCTCTTCGGTCTGCCGCTGCGCTGGCTGACGCTCATCAGCGTCTGGGAGGAGGGGCGGCGGTTCGTCGACGAGCAGGTCTCGGGACCGTACGCACTGTGGCGTCACAGCCACACCTTCGAGCCGGTCGAGGGCGGCACCCTGGTCACCGATGTCATTGAGTACGCGCTGCCCTTCGGCGTCTTCGGCCGCCTGGCCCACGCCCTCTTCGTCGGTCGCACGCTCGACCGCATCTTTGCGCACCGGCACCAGGCCATCTCGCGCCTGCTGCCCCGGGACGACGCCACGGCGCCGCAGCGTGAACCGGATAGCGCGCCCCCAGACCGCATGCGCCGCGCCGGCCGTCTCCCGGCAGGTTGAGGCGGGTCACGACGGCCGCGCCACGCCCTTCGTGCTCTTGGTGGACTTTCTGCGCCCCCGGCGCCGACGCGGTCGAAACTGGCAGCCAAGGGCGTATACGTTCGCACTTGAGTGCGAGGACTTGCAACCGTAGGATCCCACCTGTTACACATGTGTGCCTGATGTGGACCGCTCGATCGGTTCGCTCGGTCTAGCTGAGGACGGCAGCCCGCTCACCGCCTGGACGGGTAGGTGGGTTACGGCTCGTCCGAACCGCTCGGGCGCGAGGAGAGGTGCAGAGATGGTGGCAAGGCTTCGATCCTGGTGTGCGATCGTGGTTGCGGCGTCGTGCCTCCTCGTGGCCGGCACCGGGCGTGCACAGTTCGGATTCGACTTCCCGACAGGCGACGGCGCATTCACCACCCATGCGACACGTGACGAGCCGCTGTGGGAGTGGTTCACCGACTACCTCGACGACGAGCTCTACGGACCACTCGGCAGCGCCGTGGGCATGCTCGTGGTCGACGGCACGCGCACCGTGCGGGGAAGGACGCAGACGCTGCGAAAGGCCGGAATCTGCACGGCTACGCTCATCGCCGGGAATCGTGCGCTCACCAACGCCCACTGTCTGGTCGGCCCCGAGCTGTCGATCACCAACGCCTGGCTGCGCATGGACTTCCACTCGCATGAGAGCCAGATCACCGACCTGGCCGTGAGCATTCGGCCGATCGACATCGACTACGCCTTGGACTACGCCGTACTGGAAGTGCTCGACCAGCACGAGTATGCTCCCGTTCCCCTCAACTTCGGGGCTGCGGCGTTCGGAGAGAGTCTGTTCATCATCCATCACTCCGCCGGCGAGGCGAAGCGGATCTCACGCCGGGACTGCTCCCGGCTGAACAGGTCGTACGATGGCAAGAACGTTCTCGCACCACCCGATCTCAGACCGCGTGATCTCGACCCGTCGGCCGACCGGTTCCACTTCTGCGACACGCTCGGTGGCAGCTCGGGATCGCTCGTGTTCGCCGACCAGGGAGGCGAGGCTGGCATCGTCGGGCTGCACTTCGCTGGTGCGATGAAGGATCGCGACGAACGAACGCTGCCGGAGGACCAGCGCGTCAACCTGTTCATCGACATCCAGGCGATCCTCGGCCACACCGAGGCCCTCCAGCCCCGTCAGCCCACCGGCACCCTCACCGTTGTCTCGAACCCACCGACTGCGACCGTCACGCTCAACGGCGGGCGCGTCGGCACGACGCCGCTGACGCTGTCGAACGTGACGCCGGGAACGCACGCCGTCCGTCTGGGCCTCGATGGCTTCCTCGACGAAGCGCTGACCGTCACGGTTCGCGCTGGCGAGGTCCACGCTGTCGACCGGTCGCTGGTGCGGCTCGATCGCGGCCCGGTCAGCGACGTGCTGCGGCCCGACCAGGAGGCGGAGTTGCTCCGGCGGGTGGCAGCCGGAGGGAGGGTCGAGCTCTCGCCCGGCACGTTCCGTCTCACGGAGGCACTGGTCGTCGACGCGAACCTCGAGATCGTCGGTGCGGGTCGCGAGATCACCATCATCCAGGGTTCGGCGGCTGGCTCGGTCCTGCACGTGACGGGCACAGGCACCGTCACCCTGATGGGTCTGACGATCGAGCACGTCGGCGAGGCCGCGAGCGACGTGGTTTGGATCGGCGGCGGGGCGACGACCGAGCTGAGGAGCGTCACGGTCCAGGGCGCAGTGGAAGGAGAGGGCGACGGCCCGGGATTCGGCCGTGGCGTCGTCGTCTACGGTGGTGCCACGGCGACCCTGCGCGATGTCCTGATTCGGCAGAACCAGGGTCTCGGTCTCGAGGCCCAGGATGGCGGTCGGGCGGTGCTCCACACCAGCGAGGTGAGCGCGAATCAGAGCGGCTTGTCCGTGAGTCAGTCGGGTTCGCTCGCCGTTCGCGGGAGTCGCGTGGAACGAAATCGGCTGAGCGGCATTCATGCCGCTGCCGACGCCGGACCGGTCACGATCGACGACACCATCGTCGCGAGCAACCGCGGCAGCGGGATCATCATCAGGGGCGGCACCGGGCATAGCGTGAGCGTGAACACCATCGAGGACAACCAGTTCAACGGCGTCTTCATCCACGGCTCAGCCGTCGTCGAGTTGCGGGGCAACACGGTGCGACGCAACGCCAGCACCGGCATCAGCTTTGCCGATCGGGCTGGCGGCACCGTGACCGAGAACCTGGTGATCGACAACGGCGAACAAGGCATCGCCATCGGGGGCGACGCCGGCCCGACGCTCGAGGGCAATCTGGTGCAGCGGAACGCGACCGGTATCAGTTTCTACGAGCGCGGAGGAGGCATCGCGACAGACAACAGAGTCGAGGCCAACAGGGCCAACGGCATCGCCATCGTCCACCAAGCTGAGCCAACGCTGAGGCAGAACATCCTGCGCAACAACGCCTGGAACGGCATCGCTGCATCCGACGACGCGAGCGGCCGCGCCATCGGGAACACGATCGACGGCAACCGGGCCCATGGGATCTACTGCGCCGATCGGGCTACCACCGCCCTCATCGACAACACCTTGAGCGAGAACAGCTGGTACGGCTACGGCGTCGGCTCGACCGCAGGGTGTGTCGAGTCGGGCTCTCGATTCGCGCGCAACGGCGACGGGGACTTCGGCCGCGTTGGAACCCCTTAGGCGGTGCCGCCCCGACACGGCGGCACCTTCGGGACCGACATCGTGGGTGCGACGCGGGATCCTGGGCGCCCAGACCGGAAGCGAGCGGTGAGTACACTGAAGCATCGTGACCGCGGGGAGCGCCCACTATTGCGGGCGCGGTCCCGCTTCGACCGGGCCGCGCTCGATGCTCACGGCGCCGCTCGCGCTGCTGTTGACCGTGGCGGCGCTGAGCATGCCGCAGGCGGCTGCCCAGGGCGGGCTCGCTGCGTCCGAGTCGGCGCCGGTGGCGGGCGGCATCCTGCGCCTGGGCAATCGCGGCGACCCCCCGGCCGGTTGGGATCCGATGCGCACCTCCAGCATCGCCTTGCATCACGTCGCCGGCGGGGTGTTCGGCCCCGGCAACCTCGTCAAGCGCTGCCGCGCGAACATGTACATGGTCTGCCCCTATCTGGCGACCGCCTGGGTGCCGAACCAGGCATTCACGGAGTGGACCTTCACGATCCGGCCGGGTGTCACCTGGCACGACGGCGCGCCGTTCACGGCCGCAGACGTGCGCTTCTGGTTCGAACTGGCCTACTTCGGCGTGACCGTCGACGGGCGCGTGCGGGCCCCCGCCTACTTCAGGGGCAACCTGGGCGAGATCACGCGGGTGGAGGCACTGCCCGGTCAGGTGCGGGTCACGCTCGCGAGGCCCACGGTCCGGTTCCCCGAGATGCTGCTCGATCCGCGTATGAAGATCGCCCACCCCGAGCACCTCATGCGGCCGCGGATCGAGGCTGGCGAGGTCGGCGTCGCTCCGCTCGAC
>SKMG01000346.1 GCA_007121175.1 Trueperaceae bacterium
GGCTCGCGCGCGCGCCGCTCGCGAACACCGAGGTGCTGGCGTTGGGCACCGGTTGCGAGGAGGTCGGCTCGTACGGCTCGCAGGCGTTCATCGCACGCCACCTCGGTGCGCTGCCGGGCCTGCTGGCGATCAGCATCGACAACGTCGGCGGCAACGGCGCAGGCGTCTGCTACACCAGCGTCGAGGGCATGGTCTTCCCGCTGCGTCCGTCGCCCGAGCTGTTCGCGCTCGCCGAGGCGCTCCGCCGCGAACACGCCGAGGGGCACGCCTACACCCGCCCCTACACGGTGCTGCACACCGACGCGACGGCCTTCATGAGCCGGGGCGTGCCGTCGCTGTCGTTCGTGGGCCTCACCGCCAACGGCGTCATCCCCGATTGGCACCAGGTCTGCGACACGGTCGACCGGGTCGACCGGAACACCGTCGAGCGGACCGAGTCGTTCGTGCTCGAGCTGCTCCAGCGGATCGACGCCGGCTGAGCGCGGCGCACTCGTGTCACGGCCTTCGCTTCCCCCAACGGCCTTCGCTACTGGGGCCTCGAGCGACTCAGGCCTGCGGGGCTCTTGCCGCCGCGGGCGGCCTCCACGCCACGAAGCGCGCCGGCGAGACGGCCTCGCGGGTCGGCACCACGTCGACGACGTTGCGCTGGCCGGCGAAGGCGACGTCGTCGCCGAAGCCGATCGACCTTAGGAAGCGCGCGTGCGTCGCCCCCTCGAGCAGCTCGGGCACGCCCTCGCGACCGCCGAGTAGTCCGAGCGCGAGACGGCAGGCGTCGCTCGCGTCGAGTTCGGCGCCGCGGTCGAGCAACTCATGGAGCACGCAGGCGGCGCCGACGACGTCGTCGAGCGACACCGCGCCCTTGGTGCCGGCGCACACCAGCGACAGCTCGTCGGCCTCGGCAGCGAGGAGCGCCTCGGCGACGGCAGCCGCGTTCACGACAGCGCCCAACGAGAGCCGCTCGCAGCCCTCGGCGGCCTCGACGGCGAACGAGCCGTTGGTGGTGCACAGCACCGCGCGGCGCCCGCGCAGCGGGAGCTCGCGCGCTTCGAGCGGCGAGTTGCCGCCATCGAACCCAGGCAGGGCCACTCCCTCCCGTTCGCCGAGCAAGAGCGCCGAGCTCGCCGCTGCCTCGCGGCGGGCGGCCTCCGGGTCGGCGACCACGGTGAGCGCCTCGAGGCCCGCGTCGAGCAGGACGGCCGCGGTGGTGGTCATGCGCAGCACGTCGAAGACGACGACGTTGCGCGCTCGGCGGCCGGGCGGGACGAAGGCGAGGTCGACGCGGATCATGGGGTGAGAAACGCGATCGGGGCGACGAGCGCAGCGCGCTCGCCCAGGCTGGGCGCGGACATGGCCGATGATACCGGTTGCGCGTGGCAAGCTGTTGGCATGGCCATCACCGTCACGCTCACCTTGAACCCCACCGTCGATATGAGCACCGCGACGGACTACGTCGTCGCGGACCGCAAGCTGCGCTGCGACCGGCGCACCTTCGATCCGGGAGGTGGGGGCATCAACGTCGCTCGGGTGATGCGCGAGCTCGGCGTGCCGGTACGCGCGTTGTGGACCCGCGGAGGCTTGACCGGTGCGCGGCTCGAGCAGCTGCTCGGCGACACCGGGATCGAGCACCAGGCCATCCCCATCGAGGGCGACACCCGCGATCACCTCATGGTCATCGAGCGCTCCAGCGGCCGCCAGTACCGCTTCAACCTCCCCGGGCCCGTTTTGAGCGAGACGGAGCTCGAGGCCTGCCTCGAGGCGGTGACCGAGCTCGATCCCGAGACGCCGTACCTGGTCCTCAGCGGCAGCCTACCTGCCGGCACGCCGGACGACTTCTACGCCCGCCTCGCGCAGGCCGCGCCCGAAGGCTGCAAGGTGGTGCTCGACACCAGCGACCAGGCGCTCGCGCGCGGCGTCGAAGCGCCGGTGTACCTCATCAAGCCCAACGCGGGCGAGCTCGCGCGCCTCGCCGGCACCGACATCGAGGGCGACCATCAGATCCGCGACGTCGCCCGCGAGTACATCTCCCGCGGCGGTGTGCAGGTCGTGGTGACATCGCTGGGCGCCGGGGGCGCGGTCGCGACCACGGCCGAGGAGTCCTGGCACGTCACCGCGCCGACGGTCAACGTCCGCAGCGCGGTCGGCGCCGGCGACAGCATGGTCGGCGGCATGGTGGCCGGCCTGGCGCAGGGCTGGAGCCTCCACGACGCGATCCGCTACGGGGTGGCGGCGGGCACCGCCGCGGTCAAGACCGACGGCACCCAGCTCTGCCGCCGCGACGACGTCGAGCGCCTGTTCGAGGCGGTCTGAGGGACGAGCCTGCCGGCGATGCCACCGGCTCGATGAGCCCGCAGCTCGCTGCGTGAGCGGCTCTCCGAACCAGCGGCACGCCGTACTCGAGCTAGCTCTCGGACCCCTTGTCCTTCGACTGCTTCTCCTGCTGCTTCGAGACGATCTTCTCGATCAGGTCGGGGACTTGCTCGAACATCTCGGCGAGCGCGCCGCGCTTGCCGGGAGCCGCGAGCACGGTCACTTGTCCACCCTGCATGAGGATGAAGGCCGCCGGCTCGATCCGGACGCCGCCGCCGCCGCCACCACCGGAGCCTCCGGCCTTCTCGGCCTTCTCGCGTTCGTCGACCTCGCCGCTGCCGCTGCCGCCGCCGAAGCCGACGGTCACGCGCGTGACCGGGATGATGGTGGCGTCGCCCACGGTGACCGGGTCGCCGATCACAGTCTCGGACTTGGCGATGGCCCGCACCTGTGCGGCGAGCGTGCTGAGCAGATCAGTGGGGTTCATGACGTCTCCTTCCGTCAGCGGCCTTGGGCACACGCGCCCGCGACCGGTGGAACCGATACGACCGGATCGCCACCAGGACAAGCGTGGCGATGCGGATGCGCACCGCGAAGGCGAGGCGCAGCGCCGGCGCAGTGCCGATGAAGTCGGGCCCGACGGCCAGCTCCGCGCGCGGCCAGCGGGCGCGCAGCGGGTAGATCGCGGCGCAGCTCACGCCGTAGAGCATCCCAGTGAGCGCTGGATCCGGCGTCGCCACGCGCAGATCGGCGTCGAGCTGGTCGAGGTAGGTGCGGACCAGCAGGTACTGCAGCTGCCGCCGGTAGAAGCGCCAGGCGGCACTGCCGTCGGCGAGACGGAAGCCCCGGGAGGGCTTGGCCGCCCGCCGCTTCGCCTTCTCGCCAGCGTCCTCACGTCCGGCACGATCGCCGCCGAGTTCTGCCAGCGGCCTGCGGGCCACGCGAAACCCCAGCAGGCGCACCAGCAGCACGCCTTGGGCCGTATCGACGACCACCGTCAGCGGGGCTAGGCGCACGCGTAGGTACGCGCTCGCCTCGCCGATGCGCTCGGCATCGAGGTCACCTTGGGCTCGGCCGTCGACCCGTAGCCACGCCACCAGCAGCAGCGCGGCCAGCAGCAGGATCGCTCCGAGCAGGCCGAGCACCACCCAGATCACCGTCAACAGCGCGCCCACGGTTTCCCATCCTAAGCGATTGCAGTGCCTATCGTAAGCGGTCGCCCAATCGCCGCTGCC
The DNA here is from genome assembly GCA_007121175.1 of Trueperaceae bacterium. Taxonomy (GTDB): domain Bacteria; phylum Deinococcota; class Deinococci; order Deinococcales; family Trueperaceae; genus CSSed10-48. The sequence goes on from SKMG01000346.1 coordinate 3,543, forward strand.
TCTGCGGCGCGGCGCGATCCGCGTCCCGGAGGGGTCAGTTCGCTCCCTCGCTGCGGATCCTCACGTCGAACAGGTCCCGCAGGGCTTCGGCGAAGAAGGTGAAGCCGAGCGTCGCCATCACCAGGAAGCCGCTGCCGAAGACGATCATCCAGGGCGTAGCGCGTACGTACGTGTAACCTTCGCGCAGCATGCTCCCCCACGACGGCGTGGGCGGCGGGACGCCCAGCCCCAGGAAGCTGAGGCCCGCCTCGAAGGTGATCACGACCGGCACGTCCATGGCCGCCTGGATGAAGAGCGGCGCGACTGCGTTCGGCAGGATGTGCCGCAGCATCACTCGCACGGGCGAGCAGCCCAGCGCCCGGGAGGCGGCCACGTACTCCTCTTGGCGGATCTTCAGCGTCTGCGCCCGGATCAAACGGCCGTACGAGGGGAAGCGCGTGAGCGCCATGATGAACACCACGACGAACAGGCTCGGTCCGACCAGCGCGATGATGGCGATCGCGAAGAGCAGCGCCGGGAACGAACGGACCACGTCGAACAGCCATAGCAGGGCGGTCTCGACCCAGCCGCCGAGGTAGCCGGCGAGCAGTCCTAGCAGCATGCCGACGAGCGCGCCGGCGATCACTGCGGGCAGCGCGACCACCAGCGCTAGGCGCGTCCCGAACACCAGGCGGCTGAACACGTCGCGGCCGAGCTGGTCGGTCCCCATCCAGTGCTCGGCGCTCGGCGGTGCGAGCCGCCGCGCGACGTTGATCTCCTCCGGCCGGTAGGGGCTCAGGTACGGGGCGAACAGCGCCAGCACCACGATGAGCATCACGAACACGGTCCCGACGGTTCCGGTCGAATCGCGCAGCAGCCGGAACGCCGCGGGCCGGCGCGTCGGCGCGGTCACCTCGCTCGCGGTCGTCACGAGGTCGCTGGCGTCCACCTCAGGCCTCACGGATGCGCGGGTCTATCAGCC
>SKMG01000222.1 GCA_007121175.1 Trueperaceae bacterium
CTGCCCAGGCGCGCGCCCGGCACGGCGCCGATCGCTGCGGCGAGCACCGTGGCCGGCACGTCCGCCGACGCGTCCGAGAGGAAGTGGATGTAGACCTCGAGCAGCGAGCGTTGCACGGCCGTCTGGCGCTCGAGCTCGCGCTGCAGCGCTCGGGTACGGCGCTCGAGGAGGTGCCGCTCGAGATGCGATGCCAGCAGCGCCACGACGGCGTCGAAGCTGGTGCGGTCGCCGGGGTCGAACGGCTCCGCGCGGTGCTCGAGTGACTGGTATGCGAGTTCGATCTCGGCGTCGGCGCCGTAGAGCAGTGGGCGCCGGGCGAGCAGGGCGGCGCCGCCGAGGCCGCTCGCGCCCGCCTCGTGCCGGCGTTCACCATCGCAGAAGACGATGCGCCCCGCCGCACCGCCCGGGCGCCGCAGCACCTCAGGCAGCCTGCGGGCCACCGTGTCGAGGACGGCACCGAGGTCGGCCTGCGCGCTCGCGAGCAGCTCGGCGAGCTCGATCAACAGCGCGTGGCGCCGCACGCCGGGTTCGCCGTGCGCTGACCAGGTCGAGCCTTTCATGGTGCCGCGCGCCGCTGGAGCGCCTGGCGGGCGCGCTTCGCCCCTCCTCGTGCCGAGCATCTTCGCTGCATCCCGCGCCAACCTCCGTCGACCTGCCTACCGGGCGGGCCCTGGGATCAGCCCCCACGCCGCCGCTTCGAGCGTGCCCGTGACGGCGTGCCCGTCGCGAGCGTGCGCAGGTCGCGCGCGCATCACGCGTGCGCACGCTCAGCAGGCGTCGCTCGATTGTGTACCATCGTGTCCGCATCTCTATGTGCCCCAGGTACGCATGAGATGCGCTCGCTCGGCGCCGCGTGCCGCGCGCGCCGGCCAGGAGCCCTACGTGTCTGCTGCTGCAGTCCCCAACGCCGAGTTCACCGTGGCCGGTGCCCGTCGCTTCGACCGGCGCAGTGCCGTGCGCTGGGTGCTCTCCCACCTCGCCCGCTCCTGGCCCTTGCTGCTGCTGTTCATCGCTGCCAGCACCGTCACCGCCGTGATCTACTCGGCCGTACCGAGGCTCACTGGGCTCGCCTTCGACGTCGTGCTGCAGGCCGAGCCCGACGTGCGCCAGCTGCTCGCGCTCGCGCTCGTGATCCTGGGCGTGGTGCTGCTGCGCGGCGTGCTCGACCTCACCGCCAGCTTCTCGATCGAGACCCTCGGTCAGCGCCTCGAGCGCGACGCGCGCGACGAGCTCTACCAGAGCCTGCTCGGCAAGAGCCAGACCTTCCACGAGCGGCAGCGCGTCGGGGACGTGATGGCGCGCGCCAGCAACGACGTGCGCCAGCTCAACCCGATGATGAACCCGGGAGTGGCGCTGATCACCGAGTCCCTCAACGGGCTCGTGATCCCGCTGGTCTTCATCGCCTTCCTCGACCCCCGCTTGCTGCTCGCCCCGCTCGCCTTCGAGCTGTCATTCGTCGTGGCGCTGCGCTCGTACATGCGCCAGCTCAACCCGGTCTCCAGCGCGCTGCGGCGGCAGTTCGGGCAGCTCTCGGCCGGGCTCAACCAGACGATCACCGGGATCGAGGTGGTGAAGGCCACGGCGCAGGAGCCGCAGGAACAGACTCGATTCGGTCACGAGGCCTCGCGCTATCGCGACCTCTTCGTGCGGCAGGGTCTGGTGCAGGCGCGCTACCTGCCGCTGCTGCTGCTGGCGGTGGCCTTCACCGGCGCCTTCGCGCACGCGCTCCTGCTCGTCTCACAGGGCGAGCTCACCACTGGCGAGTTGGTGGCGTACATGGGGCTGGTAGGCGTGCTGCGCTTCCCGGCGTTCATCTCGATCTTCACCTTCTCGCTGGTGCAGCTCGGGCTGGCGGGTGCCGAGCGGATCCTCGAGCTCATGCGCGCCGAGGCCGAGTTCGATGAGCACGCCGCCGGGCATGCAGCTCAGGTGCGCGGCGAGCTGGTCTTCGAAGGCGTCGGCTTCGCCTACGACGGCTCGGGCGTCGGCAGCGCGGTGCTAGGCGAGGTGTCGTTTCGGGTCGCGCCCGGCCAGACGGTGGCGATCGTCGGGCAGACCGGTTCGGGGAAGACCACCTTGCTCAAGCTGGTCAATCGCATCTACGACGTGACCGAGGGGCGGATCCTGCTCGATGGCGTCGACCTGCGCTCGTGGCAGCTCGCGACGCTGCGGCAGCAGATCGGTGTCATCGAGCAAGACGTCTTCCTGTTCTCGCGCAGCGTAGCCGAGAACATCGCCTTCGGCCTCGGCGCCGCGGTCGACCGCGAGACCGTGATCGCGGCCGCTCAGGCCGCCCAGGCGCACGAGTTCGTGATGGCGCTCCCCGAAGGTTACGACTCAGTCATCGGCGAGCGCGGCGCAACGCTCTCGGGCGGTCAGCGCCAGCGCCTGGCGATCGCCCGCGCCCTGCTGACCGATCCGCGCGTGCTGATCCTCGACGACGCCACCAGCGCCATCGACAGCGCGACCGAGGACGCCATCCAGCGCGCCATCCACGCCGTGAAGCAGGGTCGGACGACGCTGATGATCACCCATCGCCTGTCGCAGATCCGCCGCGCCGACCTGGTGCTGGTGCTGCACCACGGCCGACTGCTCGACCACGGCACGCACGACGAGCTGCTCGGGCGCTGTGCGCTCTACCAGCGCATCTTCGCGAGGTTTGGCTGATGGGCTTCGTGCTCGATGGCCTCGCAGCTGAGGGCTACGACCGCGAATACAGCGACGCGCAGCTGCTGCGCCGGATCGTGCGCTACTTCGCGCCGTTCTTGGGCACGATGCTGGTGGTCGCCGTGGCGATGTTCCTGGTGGCCGCGCTCGACGCACTGCTGCCGCTGTTGATCGCGCTCGGCATCGATCGCGTTGGAGACGCGCCGCCTGAGGCCCTGTGGGACCGCACCGGCTGGCTGCTCGCGCTGATCGCGGTGGCGGGCGTGGGATCGTGGGGGCTCAACTTCCTGCGTCAATGGCTCACCGCCAAGGCTGTGGGCAACGTCGTGCTGCGGTTGCGAATCGACGCCTTCGACGCGGTGATGGCGCGCGACATGTCGTTCTACGACGACTACTCGACCGGGCGCATCGTCAGCCGCGTGACTGCCGACACGCAGGACTTCTCCACCGTCGTGACCCTGACGCTCAACCTCTTCAGCCAGCTGCTGCAGGTCGTGATCATCACGCTCATCCTCTTCGCGATCGACGCGCGGCTGGCGCTCGTGGCGCTGGCCATCACCCCGGCAATCGTCGGCGCGGCGCTGGCGTTCCGGCGGATCGCGCGGCACACGACGCGCCAGGCGCGGCGGGTGCTGGCCGAAGTCAACCATAGCGTGCAGGAGTCCGTGAGCGGCATCGGCGTCGCGAAGGCATTCCGGCAGGAGCAGGCCGTCTACGACGCGTTCACGGAGGTGAACGCCCAGTCCTACGCGCTGAACCTGCGCCAGGGCTTAGTGTTCTCGGCGATCTTCCCGATCCTCGGCACCATCGCAGGTATCGGCACCGCCCTGGTGGTGTACTTCGGGGGCACCAGCGTACTCGCTGGCGCCGTCACGCCGGGGCAGTGGTTCCTGTTCGTCGAGGCCGTCGCCTTCTTCTGGTTCCCGCTCACCAGCATCGCCTCGTTCTGGAGCCAGTTCCAGCTCGGTCTCTCGGCGAGCGAGCGCGTGTTCGCGCTGATCGACGCCGAACCGCGCGTGACGCAGACCGGCGACGTCACGCCGCCGCGCTTGCGCGGCCGGATCGCGTTCGAGAGCGTGGACTTCGGCTACACCTCGCACGAGCGGGTGCTGCGCGACTTCGATCTGACGATCGAAGCGGGCGAGACGGTGGCGCTGGTCGGGCACACCGGCGCTGGCAAGTCGAGCATCGGCAAGCTGGTGGCGCGCTTCTACGAGTTCCAGGGTGGCCGGATCCTGGTCGACGGCCACGACCTGCGCACGCTCTCCCTACCAGCTTACCGGCGTCAGCTCGGCATCGTGCAGCAGACGCCGTTCCTGTTCTCGGGCACGGTGCGCGACAACGTGCGCTACGCGAGAGAGGACGCGAGCGATGGGGAGGTCACGGCGGCGGTAACGCGCATCGGCGGCGGCGACTGGCTGCAGGCGCTCGCCAACGGCCTCGACACCGCGGTGACCGAGGGCGGCCGGGGCGTGTCGATGGGGCAGCGTCAGCTGATCGCCATCGCGCGCGTGTTGCTGCAGGACCCAGCCGTCCTGATCCTGGATGAGGCCACGGCGAGCGTCGACCCGCTCACCGAGGCGCAGATCCAGGAGGGTCTGCAAGCCGTCCTGCGCGGACGCACCGCGATCGTGATCGCCCACCGTCTCTCGACGATCCGGGAGGCCGACCGGATCCTGGTGCTGAGCGGGGGCGAGATCATCGAAGAGGGCGACCACGCTTCCCTCATGGCGGCAGGTGGGCACTACGCCCAGCTCTACCAGACCTTCTTCCGGCACCAGTCGCCGGACTACGTGCCAGCGGGCCTGCCCGGC
>SKMG01000079.1 GCA_007121175.1 Trueperaceae bacterium
CCTCACCCGGCGGCGCGGGAACGCGCGCTCGACGAGCTACGCTGGCGGCTCGCCGACGAGCTCGGCTTGAGCGGGCGCGCTGACTTCGCCGAGCTCTTCGCGCGAGCCGTGCAGCTGCGCCTCGCTTGGCGTTGGGACGCCTGGGACGAGGAGGGCGGCTGGGCCGCGCTCGAGGCCGCCCTGCGGCAGATCGAGGATGTCAATGGCTAATCTTGGTCGTATCGTCTCCGTCAGCGGCGCGCTCATCACCGCCGCCTTCGACGAGCCCGTGGTGCAGAACGAGGTCGGCTACGCCATGGTCGACGGGCTCAGGCTCAAGGCCGAGCTCATCAGGGTCCGTGGCGATTACGCCGACCTCCAGGTGTTCGAGGACACCGCCGGCCTCTACGTCGGCAGTCAAGTCGAGTTCACCGGCGAGATGCTCATCGCCGAGCTCGGGCCCGGCTTGCTCGGCCAGGTGGTCGACGGCCTGCAGAACCCGCTGTTCGACTTAGCCGCGGTCAGCGGCTACTTCCTCGAACGTGGACGCTACCTCGAACCGCTCGATCGCGAGCGCAGCTGGTCGTTCACGCCACGCGTCGAGGTCGGCGCATCGGTGCGTGCTGGCGATGCGTTGGGCAGCGTGCCCGAGGGCGAGTTCGAGCACCGCATCATGGTGCCGTTCGCCGCGAGCGGCTGGTTGACCGTGAAGAGCATCGTCCAGGCCGGCGACTACACCGTCGAGCATGTGGTGGCCACGCTCGAGGATGAGCGCGGCCGCGTCCTCGAGGTGACGATGCTGCAGCGCTGGCCGGTGAAGCTGCCGATCCGCGCCTACCGCGAGCGCCTCCGTCCGCAGGAGCCGCTGGTCACCAAGATCCGCATCATCGACACCCTCTGCCCGGTGTCGCGTGGCGGCACGGCCTGCATCCCTGGCCCGTTCGGCGCCGGCAAGACGGTGCTGCAGCAGCTCATGAGCCGGCACGCCGACGTCGACGTGGTGATCGTCGCCGCGTGCGGCGAGCGCGCCGGCGAGGTGGTCGAAACGCTGCGCGAGTTCCCTGAGCTCGTCGATCCGCGCACCGGTCGGAGCCTCATGGAGCGCACCGTGATCGTGTGCAACACCAGCTCCATGCCGGTCGCGGCGCGCGAGGCCAGCGTCTACACCGCGGTGACCATCGCCGAGTACTACCGCCAGATGGGGCTCGACGTCCTGCTCCTGGCCGACTCGACGAGCCGCTGGGCGCAAGCGCTGCGCGAGGTCTCCGGGCGGCTCGAGGAGATCCCCGGCGAGGAGGCCTTCCCGGCCTACCTCGAGTCGGTCATCGCCGCGTTCTACGAGCGCGGCGGACTGACGCAGCTGCGTGACGGCTCGCAGGGCTCGGTCACCATCGTGGGCACCGTGAGCCCGGCCGGCGGCAACTTCGAAGAACCCGTCACGCAGTCGACGCTCAAGGTCGTCGGCGCCTTCATGGGCCTCTCACGCGAGCGCTCCGACGCGCGGCGCTACCCCGCCATCGACCCGCTCGATAGCTGGAGCCACTACCCCGGCGTGGTACCTGCGGCCGAGGTCGCCTTCGCCCGCACGCTACTGCGCACCGGCAACGAAGTGGCGCAGATGATGAAGGTCGTCGGCGAGGAGGGCACCGTCATCGACGACTTCGTGCGCTACCTCCAGGCCGAGTACCTCGATGCCGCCTACTTGCAGCAAGACGCCTTCGATGCGGTCGACGGCGCCACCGGCGCAGAGCGCCAGGCGCTGGTCTTCAGCGAGCTGGTTCGCCTGCTGCGGGCGCCGCAGCGGCACGCGGACAAGGACGCAGCGCGTCGCCACTACCAGCGCCTCACCCAAGCGACCAAGGAATGGAACCGCGCGCCCTGGGGAACGCCGGAGTTCGAGGCCGGCCGCGACCGGGTGCGGGAGCTTGCCGAGGTGAACGTCCATGCATAAGACCTACACGCGCCTCGAGCGCGTTACCGGCAGCGTCGTCGCGGTGAACGCCGGCGACGCCACCAACCGCGAGCTCGCCCAACTCACCTGGGAGGGCGGCAGCTCGCTCGCGCAGGTCGTGAGGCTCGAGGGCGGCCGCGCCTACCTCCAGGTGTTCGCGGGCGTGCGCGGGCTGCCGACCAACGCGCGGGTACGGTTCCTGGGTCGCCCCATGCGGGTGCCGTCCTCCGACGCGCTGCTCGGGCGCATCTTCGACGGGGCCGGGCGCCCGCGCGACAACGGGCCGGTGATCGACGAGGAGGGCATCGATATCGCCGGGCCCTCCGTGAACCCCGCCAAGCGCATCATCCCGCGGACCATGGTCCGCACCGGCATCCCGATGATCGACGTGTTCAACTCGCTGGTCGAGAGCCAGAAGCTGCCCATCTTCTCGGTCCCAGGCGAGCCCTACCTCGAGCTGCTCGCACGGCTCGCGCTGCAAGCCGAGGTCGACCGCATCATCCTCGGTGGCATGGGCCTCAAGCACGACGACTACCTGTACTTCCGCGACACCCTCGACGCCGCGGGGGCGCTCTCGCGTACCGTCGCGTTCATCCACACCGCCGCCGACCCGACCGTCGAGTGCCTGCTGGTGCCCGACCTCGCGCTGGCGGTGGCGGAGCGCTTCGCACTGCGCGGGCACCGGGTGCTGGTGCTGCTCTCGGACATGACCAACTTCGCCGACGCGCTCAAGGAGGTGGCCATCACGATGGAGCAGATCCCGTCGAACCGTGGCTACCCTGGCGACCTCTACAGTCAACTCGCGGCCCGCTACGAGAAGGCCGTCGACTTCGACGACGCAGGCTCGATCACGATCCTGGCGGTCACCACCATGCCCGGTGACGACGTCACCCACCCGGTCCCCGACAACACCGGCTACATCACCGAGGGCCAGTTCTACCTGCGCGGCGGGCGCATCGAGCCGTTCGGCAGCCTCAGCCGCCTGAAGCAGCTGGTGAACGCCTCGACGCGCGACGATCATCGGCCGCTGATGAACACCATGATCCAGCTCTACGCCGCCTACCGCGAGACGCTGGAGAAGCGCGCGATGGGGTTCCGGATGAGCGACTGGGACGAGCAGCTGGTGCGCTACGGCGAGGGCTTCGAGGCGCGCCTGATGGACCTCGAAGTCGACCTCCCGCTGGAGCGCGCGCTCGACGAGTGCTGGCGCCTGCTCGCGGACTCGTTCGAGCCGGCCCAGACGGGACTGCCGACGGCGCTGATCGAGCGCCACTGGCCGGCCGCAGCGTGAGCCGCGTCAAGGCCACCAAGCAGGAGCTCAAGCGCCAGCGGGATGCCCTCGCCCGCTACGAGCGCTATCTGCCGACCCTGCGGCTGAAGCAGCAGCAGCTGCAGGTCGAGCTGCGCCGCGTCGAGGGCGAGCTCAACGAGGTCAGCGAGGAGGAGGCGACCCTCCGCCACGACCTCGAGACCTGGATCGAGCTCTGGGCCGAGCCGACGGCGCTGCTGCCCTACCTCCAGCTCGAGGAGCTGCGCATGGGCGAGACGAGCGTGGCCGGGGTGAACATGCCGACGTTCGAGGGCGCCTCGTGGCGCCGCCTGCCGCCGCCCTTCGACGCGACGCCCCCATGGGTCGACGACGCGCTGCTGGTGCTGGAGGAGCTCATGACGCTGCGCCTGCGCCGGCGGGTGCTCACCGAGCAGCGCGACCGGCTCGCGGCCGAGCTGCGGCTGACCAGCCAGCGGGTGAACCTCTTCGAGAAGGTCAAGATCCCGGAGGCGCAAGAGGCGCTGCGGATCATCCGCATCGCGCTCGGCGACCTGCAGGCGGCTGAGGTCGTGCGCGCCAAGATCGCCAAGGCCAAGACCCTCGAACAGGAGCGGGCCGCATGATCGTGCCGATGAAGCAGGTCACCCTCGCGGCGGCCAGCAGCGACCAGGCCGCGACGCTCGGGGCGCTGCAAGACGCCGGCAGCGTGCACCTGGTCGAGACCTCGAAGTCGACCCCCGATCGCGTCACCATCGTCCGATCCCGGCTCGAGGCCGCGCGTCACGCCGCGGGGATGCTGGCGTCGGCCGCGCAGCAGGAGCGCAAGGGCCGTCGTGCCCGCGAGGAGGCTTCGCCGGGCGCAGATGACCGTCGCTCGGCAGAGGAGGTCGTGGCGGAGGTCGAGCGGCTCGCCTCGCGCCTGAGCGACCTGCGCAGCACCCGCGAAGAGCTCGTGCAGCAGCAGCAGCGCCTGGCGCTCTTCGGCGCCTTCGACCCCGCCGAGGTGCGCCGGCTCGAAGAGCAGGGCGTCGGCGTCCGGCTCTCGAGGCCGCTCGTCAGACGGCCGCCCGAGCCCGTCGAGGACGCCGTGTGGATCGAGCTCGCGCGCGACCGCGAGCACCTGGCGCTGGCGCTCGTCGGTGACCTCCAGACCGTCGAGGACGCCGAGGTGCCCGACGAGGTGCCGCTCCCGACCGATTCGCCGCAGCGCATCCAGCAGCTCATCGACGAGGTGGAGAAGGAACTCACCCGCACGCGGGAAGGGCTCGCCGCCTTGA
>SKMG01000287.1 GCA_007121175.1 Trueperaceae bacterium
AGGCGCCAGCCGTGGCGCCGTGCGAACCTCGCGACGGGCGCCTGCCCGGCGACCCCCAGGACGGCGCGACGGTACAGGTTCAGCATCGAAGGACCTCCGGCGCCGGCGTGCGAGCAGCCTGCGGCACGCGCCAGTCTAGCTTTCGCGTCGCAGCGGGCTCAAGTCGTCGCTGGCGAGTGAAACCTGCGACAGCCCCTCGCCGGATCGGCTGCTAGCGTTATGCACGAGGGGCCACCGACGGAGCGTCGGAGTAGGAGCGCCCCGCGAGGCGGCTGCGTGAGGGTCTACTTCGTACGGCACGGAGAAACGGACTACGAGGTCGTGGCGGCCCGCGGGGTGCGGGGCTGGGCCACCTCGTTCGCGCCGCTGAGTCCGCTCGGACGCTTGCAGATCGACACCATCGCGCGAGATTTCCGGCTGCAGGAGGCGGACGCGATCGTCTGCAGCTCCTACGCACGCGCCCTGGAGTCGGCGGCGCTGTTGTCGCGCACCCTGAACAAGCCGCTCTACGTCGAGTACGACCTGCACGAGTGGTTGCCGCAGAAGGATCCGCTCGGCGAGATCGACGGCGAACTGATCCGCCGTGCCAGTGACGAGCTGCTGCCGGGGCGGGCGGGTGAGGACGCGCCCTGGGAGTCGATCGAGGAGGTCCGCGAGCGGGTGCTGCGGGTCCTGACGCGCTACCGCGGTTTCGGTCAGCTGGTGGTGGTCACGCATGCGGTGGTGATCCAGTGCGTGCTCGGCACCCAGCGCATCATCGAGCACGCCGAGATCGTGCCCTTCGTGTTCGACGAGGTTCCGAACGAGGCGCAGCGCACCCGCGTGCGCGCGTGATCCCAGCCTCACGCCGGTTCGCTGCGGCGCGCTCCCGCCGCGCTGGGCGCGCCGTCTACCGCCGTGCGCGGCGCCCTGCGCGGGCCACCTTCCAGCGGTTCGAAGCGCAGCGGGAGCCCGCCCGGCGGTGACAGCGTGGTGCCGAGCGGCCTCACGGCCTCGGGCGCCAGAGCCTGCCAGCGAGCACGCCGCAACAGCACGGTCGACCAGGCGCCGGCCAGGATCCGGGCGAGGCCGGCGCCGATGCAGTGACGGGCGCCGTAGCCGAACGGCAGGTACGCGAACGGGTCGCGCGGGGCCGCCCAGCTCGGGTCGGCGCCGAGCCAGCGCTCCAGCTCGACGCGCGGCGCCTCGCGCCACAGCCGCTCGTCACGGTGCGTGTGGTAGGTCGAGAGCGCGACCAGCGCCCCCCGCGGCAGCTGCAGGCCCCGCCACTGGAGCTCCTCGTGGCTGACGCGCAAGATCGCCGGCGCAGGCGGGTACAGGCGCAGCGCCTCGCGCCAGAGTGCGTCGAACTCCGGCACCGCCGCTGCCTCCTCGATCTGCTCGCTGGCCGCGGCTCGCAGGTCCGTCGGCATCGGCACCGCCTGCACGGCCGAAGCCACGCGCTCCCGGAGGGCCTCGTCGCAGAGCAGCCAGGCGCACCAGGTCAAGGCTGCGGTGGTGGTATCGAACCCGGCCGCGACCAGGCCGACGGCTTGGTCGCGCACGACCTCGTCGGCTAGCGGCGGCCCGTCGGCGCTGTCAGCGAGCAGCATCGCGAGCACGCCGTCGTCGTCGCCCCGCCGGTCACGGTGCCGCGCGATCTCGGCGTACAACGCGGCATCGACGCGCCGACGAGCGGCCGTGAAACGCCACCAGGGAGTGCCAGGCAGCGGGAGCCGGAACAGCTGGGCGAGGAACGGCTGGTTGGCGAACGCCATCATGGCGAACAGGTCGTGCCGCAGGCGCGGGTGCCGTGTTCGCACGCCCGCACCGAGCAGCACGTCGATCACCAGGTCCAGCACCACCGGCCGCAGGCTGGGCTGGAGGGCCAGCTCCCGTCGCGCGAGGACCTCGTCTGCCCAGGCGTCGAACGCGAGCAGTGCTCGAGCCCCGACCCCGTGCAGGCGTCGCCGCTGGAAGGCCCCCTGCACCCGGCGACGGCGCTGCAGGTGCTCGGGCTCGTCGGACACGATCAGCGCGCCCCTGCCGACGATCGGCTCGAGGAAGCGGTACGCCTCGCGGTTGCGGAACGAGGATGCGGCCTGGTGCAGCACGAAGCGGTTGGCGTCGGCGCCGAGCAGCCAGTGGAAGCGGATGGGACCGAACCCGAACACGAAGGCGTCGCCGTGACGTTCGCGCAACAGGTCGATGGCGGCGAGCGTGTCGCCCGCCGCCAGGTTCATCGCTCGCCAGTGCTCGGGCCCCCGCGGCCCGGGGACGGTCATGCCGCGCGGGGCCTGGTCAGCGGATGCCGTGGAGCACCTCCTCGAGACCGTCGGCGTCGAGGATGGTGACCTCCTTCGGCCGCGTCTCGATCACGCCCTCCTGCTCGAGCGCCTTCAGCGCCCGGGTGACGGTCTCCCGCGAGGTGCCCGCCAGATTGGCGAGGTCCTGGTGCGTCAGCCGCACCACCGCCTGGGAGCCGTCGAGTTCCACCACGCCCGAGCGGTACAGCCGCAGCAGCACGTACGCCACGCGGCCCGGGGCGTCTTTGTACGACAGCACCTGCGCCTCGTCGTCCATACCCCGCAGGCGGTTGGCGAGCGTGGTGGTCAGGTTGAGGTTGACGGTGGGGTAGGCGGTCAGCAGCCGCTCGAAGTCATCACGAAAGAGCATCAGCGTCTGCACCTTCGACAAGGCCAGCGCCGTCGCCGAGCGCGTGGCGTGGCCGAGCAGGGCCATCTCGCCGAAGAACTCGGGCGGCTGCAGCAGCGCCAGGGTCTTCTCGTGCCCGCCAAGGTCGACCTTCGAGAGCTTCACGAGCCCGCCGGCGAGCAGGTAGAGCGCGTCGCCGACCTCGCCCTCGCGGAAGAGCACCGACCCGTCTTCGAAGCTCCGTGGCCGGACCACGCTCGCGGCGACCTCCAGCGCTCGCTCCGGGGCCCCGCTGAACAGTGGCACCGTCGAGAGGAACGCCTTCCGGTCGGGCTCTTTGCCAGGATCGACCATCTCGTCTCCTCCGCGAGGGCGCGCGCGGTGCGCGCCCAGCACGCTCCGTATACTACCGAAGTGGAGGCTGTCCTGGTCAGTGAGGCGCTGCACAAGGGCTTTGCCGCGCCCCACGGCCGGCTGGAGGTGCTACGCGGCGTCGACCTCTCGGTGCTGCCGGGTGAGGTGCTCGCAGTCCTCGGACCTTCGGGCTCCGGCAAGAGCACCCTCTTGCACCTGCTCGCCGGGCTCGATCGCGGCGACGGCGGAACGGTGTGGTGGGACGGCTACCCCGTCGATGCGGCGGCGCCCGGTCTGGCCGCACGCCGCGCGAAGCACGTGGGCCTGATCTTCCAGCATCACTACCTGCTCCCTGAACTCACCGTGCTCGAGAACGTCACCCTGCCCGGGCGCATCGTCGGGAGGCGGGTGGAGGCAGAGGCCAGGGCCCTGCTCGACGCGATGTCGTTGGCCGGCCGCGAGCGATCGACGCTGCGCTCGCTCTCGGGAGGAGAACGCCAGCGGGTCGCGGTGGCGCGCGCCCTGGTGCTCGGCCCGAACGTGATCCTCGCCGACGAGCCCACCGGCAGCCTCGATCGCCACAACGCTCAGGCGGTGTACGCGGTGCTCCGCGACACGGCGCGGGCGCGCGGCACCGCCCTGGTGATCGTCACGCACGACGAGGCGCTGGTGGCCGATGCGGACCGCCAGGTGCGGCTCGAGGAGGGGCGGCTGGTGGGGTGAGACGCGCGGGCCGGCTGAAGCGAGCAGGCCCGGGCTTCGCCCGCTAGTCGCCGAGGGTGGGCGGCCCACGACGCTCGTCGCGCATACGGCGCTCCGCGGCGCGCCGCCGCGCGCGCGCCAACGCGCCGGGATCGCGGCGCTCCGCCCAGCGCACCAGCATGTGATGCACGCGCGGGCGGAGCTTGCCGATGACGACCATGCCGGCGATCATCAGCACCAGGGCGAAGAGCATCACGGTGTCGGAGACGAAGATGAGGTCGCCGAACCAGGCGCTGGCCAAGAGCCAGGGGAAGCGGGCGATCATCGCCGCGAGCCACAGGTCGCGCAGCCGCAGCGACGAGAGGCCCGCCGCCACTACCGCGAAGTCGACGTTGAGGATGAAGAAGATCACGCCCCACACGAACACCGAGCGGATGCCGAGCAGCGACTCCCACTCGGCCCACACCGACGGTGTGACCAGCTTGAGCACGATCGGCCGCCCCAAGCGGCGCGAGAGGTTGAGCGCGATGAACGCTCCCAGCCCCAGGCCGAGGATGCCGTACAGCACCGCGGGGCCGACGCCCAGGGCGGCGCCGCCCAGCGCGCCCACCAGCGGCGTCGGGATGAACGGTAGCAGCGCGGTCACCACGAACGACAGCACGTAGTAGAGCGGGGCGAGCCAACCTGCATCGTTGATAAAGTACGCGAGGGCCTCGGTCATCGGCTCGCGGCCCATCGTACGTGGCGGCGAGGGCCGCCGTGAGTGACTCCACGCCCAGCGGC
>SKMG01000305.1 GCA_007121175.1 Trueperaceae bacterium
CCTGGTCGTTCCAGGTGTTGGCGCTCATCCACGGGCCGTACGCCCAGGAGGGCGGCAGCGCGATGGCGCCGGTCAACCCCACGAAAGCGGCGGTGACGTCGTACGGTGCGTCGGCGACGATCAGGTGGGCGACGAGCGCCTCGCCCTCGCGCCCGACGGCGTCGACGTCGAGCTCGATGGCGCTGGCACTGGCGTCACCGGCGCGGTCCGCAGTGCCGGCGCGGTCCGCAGTGCCGGCGCTCCGGGTGCCGCGGGCATCGATCTTCGCCGGCGCGTCGGTCTCGAGCCATACGCCCCAGCCGCGCGGCGATAGGAAGAACGGGATCGGAAGATAGGTGCGCTCGCCCTGCTCCTTGTATTCCTCGTACACCCGCACGTCCCAGCAGCGGCCACGCAGGTCGGGTCCGAGGAAGCGCTCGCCGAGGCCGTAGAGCGGCTCGAGCGGATCGGTGAGCAGGGTGAGGTGGTGGCGCAAGACGCGCCCGTCAGGCAACTCCCACCAGTGGGCGGCAACCGACGCCCGGACGCGCGCACCCGGGCGGCCGGGGCGAGCGACGGTGAGCCCTAAGGTCGCGGCGTCGAGCCGGACCTCGAGTCCTTCGGCGCGCAGCGTCCAACCGTCGTCATCGGCGCTGGTGGTGCAAGGTAGACCGCGCGCCGGCACCTCGTACGGGGTGGCGGCCCCGTCACCCGCGTCGCTGCTCTGGGTCACGGCCGGGGCGGCGGCGCCGCCCGCAGCCGGCGCCGGCGTCAGCTCGACGCGCGCGACGCCCGGCGCCGAGGCACCGAGCCTCAGTTCGGCGCGCGCGCCGTCGCGCCCCGAGAGCGAGACTGTGAGACCGTGACTGTCGACGCGGCCGCGCAGCGCCTGCTCTACCCGGCGCTCTCGCGCCACGTCGAGCGTGAAGCGCTCGCTGGCGTGCTCGCCCTCGTCCGTCCTGACGTGGATGGTGTAGCCGTGCGCCCCGGCCTCGAGTGGGCCGAGCAGCGCCAGCCAGGTGCGCGCGTCCACAGCCTGGGCCGCGTGACGCTGCTGCTGGCCGTCGCGCTCGAGCATCACCCACGCCTCGATGGCGCCGGGCGCGCTGCGGAAGCCGATCTGGAGCGCGTCGTCCGCGACCGGGTCGCGGGGCGATCGCTCGCTCACCAGGCGCTTGTAGGGGTCGTCGATGCCGAACGGACGGTGCTCGATCACGATGTGACCTCGAAATGGCAGCGAAAGGGCTTCGGGGTGCCGGGCGCTCGCGGCGTGTGGCCGAGAGCGCCCGGCATGCGGGTCGGGTGCTCAGTCGGCGAGCAGCGAAGCGACGCGCCGCTCGGCGGACTCGAGCGCCTGCGCCACGGTCTTGGAGCCGAAGCGCACGGCCTCGAGCTCCTGGTTGATGACGTCTTGCAGCTCGGGCTGACGGTCGACGACCGGCGGGGTCACGGCGTACGCCAGCGAGGCGAACACCGCTTCGCGGTTGGCCGGGGCGCCGCGCTCGAGGTAGGGGGCCAGGGCGTCGACGTTCGACAGCGACAGCGCCGGCAGTTCCCAGTTGGTGGCGATGCGGGTCTCGGCGACCTCGGGGCTGGCGGCCAGGAAGCGCACCCAGGCGTACGCGGCGTCGGCCACGGGCGAGGGGGCGGCGACCACGGCGGCGTTCGCGAAGAAGTGCGTGGCGCGACGCTCACCGGCCGGCTCGATGGCGATGTTCCAGTCGAAGTCCGCTTCCTGGAAGCCTTCGAACATCCAGATGCCCGACACGAGCATGCCCAGCTGACCAGCCTTGAACAGGTCCTCGTTGGCCATCCCGGAGAGTTGGGCGTCGGTCGGCATGACGCCGGCCTCGATCTTGCCGACGAGGTACTCGAGCGCCGCGCGGTTCTCTGGCGTGTCGATCGCCAACTCAGGCCCGACCTGGAGGCCGCCACCGGCCGCCTGCGCGACCTTGTAGAACTCCCAGAACTGCACTGGCTGGTAGATGCCCCAGATGCGGTTCGCCGGATCCGAGATGGCCTCGGCGGCCGTCATGACGTCGTCCCAGGTCCAGTCGTCGGTGGGGTAATCCACGCCGGCGGCGTCGAACAGGTCCTCGTTGTAGAACAGCACCACAGTCGAGAAGGTGATCGGCAGGCCGTACTGGGTGCCGTCATAGGCGAACGCCTCGAGTGCGGCCGGGTAGAAGGTGTCATCGGTGATCGCCGGGTCGGCGGCGATGCGCTCGTCGAGCGGGGCGAGCGTGCCGCGCGAAGCGAAGGTCACGAAGTTCTCGTAGTTCAGCTCGAACACGTCCGGCGGGTTGCCGGCCGCGAAGTCGGTCTGCAGCTTGGTGAAGTAGTCGGCGAAGGGCGCGGTGGTGTAGCGGATGGTGATTCCCGGGTTCTGGGCTTCGAACTCTTCGATCAGCGTTTCGAGCTCGCTGACGTGCGCCTGACCGGTGGTGAAGGTGAAGTAGTCGACCGTTTGGCCGAAGGCCAGGCCGGCGACGAGGAGTAGGGCGAAGAGAGCGCGGATGGGGTTCATGCGGTCCTCCGTACGGGTGCGGGT
Source organism: Trueperaceae bacterium (assembly GCA_007121175.1). GTDB lineage: Bacteria > Deinococcota > Deinococci > Deinococcales > Trueperaceae > CSSed10-48. The sequence continues at coordinate 2,531 of SKMG01000305.1, forward strand.
GCTGCGGACGGCGAAGCCGTCCCGTTGGGCGGTGGGCGGGTCAGTCTCCTCTCGCGGACATGGCGCTGTCGGTGAGGTAACGGCTGGCGGCGAGGGCGGCCGCGCCACGAGCCCAGGCGTCGTCGCCCCAGGGCTCGACGACGAGTTGGGTGCGCCCAGCGAGGTCGCCGAAGGCGAGCCGGCCGAGTTCGGCACGGGCGGCGTCGAGCAGCAGCTCGGGGGCGCGCAGGCCCTCGCCGCTGAGCACGATGAGGCTCGGTGCAAACACGTTGACCAGCAGGCTGAGAGTGCGGCCCAGGGCGCGCCCGTGATCGGCAAAGACCGAGAGCGCGTCACGGTCACCGCGCTGGGCGAGCTCGACGAGGAGCGCAACGTCGCCGTCTTCGGGGAATCGCGCGACGCGGCGGCGCGCCTCGCGCTGGAGGGCGTCGTCGGACAGGAACGCCTCGACCGTCCCGGGAGCCGCGTAGCGGGTGGCTGGGCCGTGCTCCTCGAGCAGCACGTGACCGAGCTCGCCGGCGCCGCCATTGGGGCCGCGGTACACCTCGCCGTTGATGACGATGCCGAGGCCGACACCGCGGCCGAGGGTGACCACCAGGAAGCCGTCGTGCGAGCGGCCGCAGCCGAACCACGCCTCGGCGAGCGCGAGGGCATTGACGTCGTTCTCGACCAGCACGCTCACGCCCAGGCGCCCTTCCAGCATGTGCCCCAGCGGCACCTGCGACCAACCGAGCAGCGGCGAGTGGCGCACGGTCTGGCGATCGGCGTCGACCAGGCCCGGGAGGTTGACGCCGAGCGCGGCGAGCGGCCTCTCCACCCTCTCCGCCAGCTGGTGGAAGGCGGACTCGATCGCGTCGATCACTGCTCCCGGCGCCGTGGACTCCAGCGGGTGCTGGCTGGCGTGGATGACCTCGGCGTTGAGGTTGGTGAGGGCGCAGGTCAGCTCCACGCTCGAGACCTTGATACCGGCGACGTAGGCGGTGTCGTAGGCGACCTCGAGCAGGATCCGGCGGCGGCCGACGCCGCCGCGCTCGTCGTCCTTGCGAGCCTCGAACACCAGACCGCGCTCGATGAGGTCGCTGGTGATGTGAGTGACCGCGGCGGCGCTGAGCTGCAATCGGGCGGCGATATCGACCCGGGAGACGGGCCCATGGCGATGCACGACCTGGAAGACCGCGCCCTGGTTGAGGCGGCGGATGTCGTCCTTGGCTGTCGCCTGGGTCCGTTGAATCATGAGCACCTCCATTTCTTAATTCGCTGAATTAATGATTGCATGGAGACCGGCCGATTGTCAAGAGCTGCGTGGCCATCTCCCGCGATCGGCAGCGACGCACCCCGCAGCGGCCACAGCAGGGCTACCGTTCGGCCACGCAGTCGGCGAGCAGATGCGCGGAAACGCGGACTACGACAGCGGCATCGTTACCGAGCTCGACGGTCGTAGCTCAATGACGGAACGGATCGACGACCCTGACGCCGTGGATCAGCTGACCGTGCTGGAGGTCCTCCGTCACGACTTCGGCGCACTCACCCGCCACCGCCGCAGAGATGATCGCGGCGTCCCAGTACCCCAGCCGATGACGCTCGACGATCTCGAGCGCCCGCTCCATGACGGGGCGGGTGATATCGACGACAGGGAAGCGGCACCAGGCAGCGACCAGTCCAGTGGCGACGTCGTGAGGGATCCGGTCCGTCCGGGTCGGGCGGGTCGCCTGCACGTAGAACTCCTGCAGGACCTGGACCGAAAGGGTCACGTCGCCAGCATCGAGGATGGCGATCGCCCGAGAGCGCTTCGCCGCTTCGTCGGGGGCACGGCTGATCGAGTAGAGCAGGATATTGGTGTCGACGAAGCGCGCGCCGCTCATTCGCCGCGCACGCGCTCGTGGACTTCATCACGTGGCACGCGATCGGCAGCGCGGAACGACGTGATGCGC
>SKMG01000008.1 GCA_007121175.1 Trueperaceae bacterium
CCGTTGTGGACAGCGGCATCAGCGCGCGCCTCGAGAAGGTCGAGGACATAGACGCCATCACGAGCTACGGCATCATGATGACCCCGGCCCTGGTGATCGACGACGAGGTCAAGTCGAGCGGCCGCATCCCGGCCTCGGCCGAGATCGCCAGCTGGCTGCAGGAGGCGGCAAAGAGCAGCGGCTGACGGGCTGCGGGGGGACAGCGACTGAAGGGCTGCCAGGGGCAACGGCTGCCCGCGGCAGCGTCGTGCTTCGACAGACCGGCTTCTCTCTTACGTGAGAACCGGCCCCACGATGAGCTCGCTTCGATCGAGCGGGCCCGCGATCCGCAACGAGCCGTGTGATCCACGCTCCGCGACCCGACCACGTTGGCTCCTATACTTGCCTCTGGAACGTAAGCGCCTCCTGTGGGCAGCCGCCTGCAGGACCCTGCGTCGAACGGAGGCACGGTATGGGCATCCTCGAACTCGCCATCGCGGCCGTCGTCATCGCGGTCGTCGCCGGGCTGCTCGGCTTCACGGGCATCGCCGCGGGCGCCGCAGTCATCGCTCGCTGGCTCTTCGGCATCTTCATCATCCTCGCGCTCATCTTCTTCATCCTGTTGGCGCTGGGCGTCACCGCGCTCTTCTGACCCGCGGCGCTCCCGGCCACGCGCCCGGGAGCGCCTGGCACGTCGCGCCCGGACGGCCGTCCGCCGCTGCGCTCAGGACGTCCCGATGACACCGTGGGAGGCGATGGTCCTCGGCCTCGTGCAGGGCCTGTTCATGTTCGTGCCGGTCAGCTCGACCAGCCACCTGGCGCTCACCCAGCACTGGCTCATCGAGCGCGGCTCTTTGCTCCCGTCGCCGGACAGCCCCGAGATGATCCTGTTCGACCTCGTGGTGCACGTCGGCACGCTGGTCTCGATCGTGGTGGTCTTCCGGCGCAGCCTGGGGATCTTCGTGACCAGAGCGCTGCGTGGAGCGCGGTCGTGGCTCCGCGGACGCAGCAGCGATCGGCTGTACCTGCGGCTCGCGGCCATGGGCGCCGTGTCGGTCGCCGTGACCGGCGCCGTGGGGCTGCCGCTCAGGAGCGCCTTCGGCGCGGTCTTCGCGCAGCCGCTCGCGATCGCGTTCTCGTTGCTGCTCACGGGAGCGCTGCTGTACTGGACGGACTCAGTGGGACCCCGCTCGCGCGGCCTGCGCCAGATCGGCCCCAGCATCGCGATCGTGATCGGGCTCGCGCAGGGTCTGGCGCTGATGCCCGGGCTCAGCCGCAGCGGCCTCACCATCGCCTTCGCGCTCTTCGCCGGACTGCAGCGGCGCTGGGCCGCGGAGTACAGCTTCCTCCTCGCGATTCCGACGATACTGGCCGCCACCGCCGTGCAGGCACTCACCGTCGCGAGCGCCCCAGAACCGACCGGCATCGGCTGGTTCGCCCTCGCCATCGGCTTCGCGGTCGCCGCGCTGGTGGGCGTGCTGGCCCTGCGACTGGTGCTCGAGCTCCTCTACCGGGCCCGCTTCCGCTACTTCGCCTACTACGTGTGGGCTCTGGCGGCCGCTGTCACCATCGGATCGATCCGCAGCGCCATTTGACGGTCGAACCCGTTTGACAGCGTCAGACCGACCGATTACGCTCGATACGGTCGTCCGACCACCCACCCATCGAAAGGAGTCGACGTTGAGCGCTGGCACCAGTATGCCTCCCGAACCCGACAGACCTCCGAGTCGTCGGAGGCGCCGAACACAGCCGCCCGTGGCCCCGCGACCGCGTCGACGCGACTGCACCTGATCGAGTGCACGGCCGCCACGCGGGTGCCGGGGTCACCGATCCCGCAACGCGAAGGAGGCGTGTACCATGCCTGACGCCCACATGCTGCACTCGGAACTCCTCCCATGGACTCCGTGAGCGACACCCGCAGTGACCAGGACGACGCGCTCGTCCTGCCGCACGAACTGCGGGCGTACATCCGCGACCGCCGTTGGACGAAGCTGGCCGCGAGCCGCGTCGACTGGCCCAACGAAGAGCTGATCGCACCTGAGCTCGTCGACGTGCTGCGCGAACTCGGCGGCGCTGATCGGGTGCTGTTCTTCCGGGCGCTGCCGAAGCGCGTCGCCGCCGAGGTGTTCTCGTACCTCGAGGGCGACACCCGCGATCACCTGCTGCGCGAGCTGACCGACGCCGAGGCGCGCCACCTGCTGGCCGATCTCGCCCCCGACGACCGCACCAACTTGCTGCATGAGCTTCCCGGTCGCGTCACCCAGCGCCTGCTGAACCTGCTCGGGCCCGAGGACCTGGCCGAGGCGCGCGAGCTGCTCGGGTACCCCGAGGACAGCGTCGGGCGCCTGATGACGCCCGACTACCTGGCGGTGAAGCCCGACTGGACCGTCGCGCGCGCTGTCGAGCACATCCGCCGGCGCGGCCGCGAGACCGAGACTGCCAACGTGATCTACGTGGTGGACGCCGACTGGCGGCTGCTCGACGACATGCCGATCCGGCGCCTGGTGCTCGCTGAACCGAACCAGCTGATCGAAGAGATCATGGACTACACGCTGGTGCGGCTCGAGGCGACCGACGACCGTGAGGAGGCGGTGCGGACCATGCGCCGCTTCGATCGTGTGGCACTGCCGGTGGTCGATAGCAGCGGCGTCCTGGTCGGCATCGTGACGGTCGACGACGTGTTCGACGTCGCCGAGGAGGAGACGACCGAGGACTTCCACCGTGCAGGTGCCATCCTGCCATTGCGCACGTCGTACTGGGACTCCACGAAGTTCGTGCTCTATCGCGCCCGGATAGGCTGGCTCGCCGTGCTGGTGGTCATCAACCTGGTGTCTTCGGGCGTGATTGCAGCCTACGAGGAGGTCATCGAGGCGGTAGTGGCCTTGGCCTTCTTCATCCCGCTGATCATCGACACCGGCGGCAACGCCGGATCGCAGTCCGCGACGATGATGATCCGGGCCATCAGCACCGGCGACGTCACCTCCCGGCAGTGGTTCCGAGCGTTCTCGAAGGAGCTCGCGATCGGCGTCGCCATCGGCGTCACGCTGGGGCTCCTCGGCATGTTCCTGGGCTTCTTCCGCGGCGGCTTCGAGGTCGGCATCATCGTGCTCTTGACCATGGTCACGATGCTGGTGGTCACCAACCTCGTCGGCGTCGTCTTGCCCTTCGTGCTGACGCGGTTCAACCTCGATCCCGCCATCGCCAGCGGGCCGCTCATCACCTCGATAGCCGACGCGGTCGGGCTCATCATCTACTTCAGCTACGCCGTGTGGATCCTCGGACCGATGCTCAACTCGTGACGATCGCCTAGTCGAGAGCCTGAGGCTGGCACTCCTGGACTCTCGCCGCGCTCAGCCCCAGCGCAGCTGCAGGGTACCGCCGGGCGTGTGCTCGACCGCCGTGCCGAGTGCACGACCTTCGCGCGTCAAGCGCTCGGCGAGCCAGCTGCCCTCGTCGGCGCTCGCCGGCTCGAGCCGCAAGCGGCGCACCCGCAGCGGCACCAGCTCGAGCGACGCCAGCGCGCCGTCCGGCTCGAGCACCGGGAAGTACATGAGCGTGAGCTCGGGCCGAAACTCCTCGCGCCCACCGATACCTTCGTAGTCGTTGAGCAGATCGCCCGCTCCGTAGAGGATCAGCCGTCCGCTGTAGACCTCAGCAGCCATCGGGTGGTGCGACGAGTGGCCGAACACGATGTCAGCGACGCGCTCGTCGACCAGCCGGCGCGCGAAGCGCCGGTGCGTGAGCGGCACGCCGTAGCCCCAGTTCGGCCCCCAGTGCAGCGACACGAGCGTGCGGTCGCCGGGGCGCCGGTATCCCCGCACCTCGGCGGCGACCCGCTCGACCTGCTCATCAGTGGCGTCCGGCAGCACGTTCACGCCGGGTCGGACCGGGGTCGCGTTCCAATCGAGCGGCACGCCGGCGCCGGGCAGGGCGTTCGAGAAGACCAGCAGGCGGCCGCTCTTCGTCTCCAGTGCCGCCGGGGCCCTCGCCTCCGCAAGGTCGCGGCCGGCGCCCGCCGTGCGCACCCCCGTCGCCCGCAGCGCCTGCAACGTCTCGAGCAGGCCGGTGCGGCCCCAGTCCAGCACGTGGTTGTTCGCGAGCACGCAGGCGTCGATCCGCGCTGTGCGCAGCAGCCCGACATTGCCCGGGTGCATGCGGTAGTGGATGCGCTTGCGGCGGTCCCAGTCATCGCTGGTCGTCACCGCGGTCTCGAGGTTGATGATGCGGGCGTCTGGACGAACGCGCTCGAGCACGGTCAGCGCCACGCCCCACAGGTCCTGGTAGGCGAGTGGACGCTCGATGGGTCCGCTGGCCTCCTCCGCTAGCTCGACGTAGTGGCGAGCGTCCCTCGAGTGGGGCTCGTGCAGGACGGGGTCAACCGAGTACGGCAGCACCTGGTCGATGCCCCGCCCGGTCATCACGTCGCCACCGAGGAAGAGCGTCATGGTCCCGGCCACGCAACCTCCTCCCTCG
>SKMG01000432.1 GCA_007121175.1 Trueperaceae bacterium
CCCGTGCGCGTCGACCTCGGTCCGCTCGGCGGCGGGCCCGTCACGGTCGGTCCCGTCGACGTCGCCTGGGTCGAGCTGCCCGAGGGTTGATGCTGCCGCAGCGCGCTGCGCTCGGCGATAATGCTGTGACCGGAGCCGCAGCACGCGGTGCGCGCATCGGATGCGCGTTGGGCGCCGCACGGCCGGCCGGTGAGGGAGCGCATGGACTTCTACCCTACCGATCATCCCCATCGCCGCTTCGACCCTCTCCAGGGGCACTGGGTGCTGGTCTCGCCACACCGCATGAAGCGCCCGTGGCAGGGGCAGATCGAGTCGCCCCCGCCCGAGGACAAGCCGAGCTACGATCCGAGCTGTTACCTCTGCCCCGGGAACGAGCGCGCCGGCGGCGCACGAAACCCGCCCTACGACGACGTGTTCGTGTTCACCAACGATTTCGCCGCGCTCTTGCCCGATGCGCCGCCGGCACCGGAGCCGGAAACCCCGCTGCTGCGCAGCGCCGGCGTGCTCGGAACCTGCAGGGTGTTGTGCTTCTCGCCGCGGCACGACCTCACGCTGTGCGAGTTGCCGCAGTCGCAGCTGCGGCGCGTGGTCGATCTCTGGGCGGAGCAGACCGCGGAGCTCGGGCGGCGCTATACGTGGGTGCAGGTGTTCGAGAACAAGGGCAGCGTAATGGGCGCATCAAACCCGCATCCGCACGGCCAGATCTGGGCGCTGGACGCGCTGCCGACGCTGGTGGCTCGAGAGGACCGGCGCCAACGCAGCTACCACGCCGAGCACGGTCGGCCGCTGCTACTCGATTACGCCCTGGAGGAGCTGCGCCGCGGTGAGCGCGTGGTCGTCGCGAACGACGACTGGGCGGCATTGGTGCCGTACTGGGCGACCTGGCCGTTCGAGCTGCTGCTGCTGCCCATCCGGCGCCACGTCGCGCGCCTGCCCGATCTCGCGCCCGCTGAGCGTGACGCCTTGGCCGATCTGATGAAGCGCGCCTTCACGAGGCTCGACAACCTCTTCCGCACCTCGTTCGCGTACTCGTTCGGCTGGCATGGGGCGCCCTACACGCACGTCGGCGGAGCTCGTGATGACGCTGGCGGAGGCGTTAGCGGCCCCGACGCCGAACGCGGTGACGCCGCCGGCCTCGCCGCCTGGCAGCTGCACGCGCACGTCCTGCCGCCACTGTTGCGCTCGGCGACGGTGCGCAAGTTCATGGTCGGCTTCGAGCTGCTCGCCGAGGCGCAGCGCGACCTCACGCCGGAGCAGGCCGCCGAGCGGCTGCGCGAGCTGCCCGACCGCCACTACCTGGAGCGGCCGTGAACCCGGACCACCCGCGCGAGCGCGTCTCGCGCGCCTTCGCCGCCGAGTACGGCAGCGAGCCAGCGGCGCTGGTGCGCGCGCCCGGCCGCGTCAACCTGATCGGCGAGCACACCGACTACAACGACGGCTTCGTGCTGCCGATGGCCCTCGACCGGGCGGCCTGGATCGCGTTGACGCCGCGAACGGACGGGATCGTGCGGCTGCACGCGCTCGATCTCGAGCAGCGCGGCGTGTTCGACGTCGCCACCGCGACCCGCCGCGATGCGCGAGGCGATCCGCACGCCGAGCACGGTGGCTGGCTCGAGTACCCGCGCGGCGTCGCATGGGCCTTGCAGGAGAGCGGCGGCCACGTGCTGCGCGGTTTCGACGGGGTGCTCGCCTCGGACGTGCCGCGCGGCGCCGGCTTGTCTTCGTCGGCGGCGGTCGAGCTGGCGGTCGCGGCCGCCTTCCAGGTCTCCTCGGCGTTCGCCTGGGACGTCGCGGATGTGGCGCGCCGCATGCAACGCGCCGAGAACCGCTGGGTCGGGGTCGCGAGCGGCATCATGGACCAGCTGATCGGGGCCGCCGGCGTAGCTCATCATGCCGTGCTGATCGACTGCCGCGACCTCAGCACCCGCCCGGTCCCGCTACCGCCGGAGTGCGCCATCGTGGTGCTCGACACGGCTACACGGCGCGGGCTCGTGGGCAGCGCCTACAACGAGCGACGGGCGCAGTGTGAGGCGGCGGCTCGGGCCCTCGGGGTGAGCGCCTTGCGAGACGCCGACGGCGCGGCGCTCGAGGCCGCACGCCCAGGTCTCGACGAGCTGGTCTACCGGCGCGCGAGGCACGTGATCAGTGAGAACCGCCGCGTGCTCGAGGCGGTCCAGGCGCTGGAGGACGGGGACTCGGCGCGGTTCGGTGGCCTGATGGATGCCAGCCACGAGAGTCTGCGCCTGGACTTCGAAGTGTCGAGCGAGGCGCTCGACGCGATCGTCGCCTCCGCGCGCGCCGCCCCCGGCTGCCTCGGCGCCCGCATGACTGGAGCCGGCTTCGGCGGCTGCGCCGTGGCGCTCGTGGAGCGAGCGAGCCTTCCCGAGTTCCTCACGGCGGCGGCGGCGGCGTACCGGAGCGCCAGCGGCAGAGAGGGCGAGCTGCTCGTCGCCACCGCCGCGGCCGGCGCCGGCCGCGCCACCTCCTAGCCGCGCCCGAAGGCCATCGCGGGCCTCGAGCTGGGGTCCTCCAACGGGTCGTACGAGGGGTCGTTCAAGGGATCGTTCCAGGCTCCGCGAGCAGGGCCCAGGCCGTCGCTGCGGCCACTGCCAGCAACGCCAGCAGCGCGCGCAGCACCGGTCGCCGCGCGCGCCGACGGCGGTTGCGCCCCAGCTTCAGCGGCTCCGGTTCGGGATGGGGCCGTTCGAACGGCAACGACAGCACGGCCAGGACTGCCAGCGCGTGCAGGGGCAGCAAGGACACCCGCGGGCCGGCGAGCGCGAGCTGCGCCACCAGCACGCCGCCCACTACGAACGTGAGCAGGCCTCGCAGAGCGGAGCCGGCCCGGCCCAGGGCGAGCACTGCCGCGGCGCGCGCCAGCAGCGCCGCGGCCAGCGCCACGGTCCACCAGTGGCCCTCGGGCAGCGACTCGAGGAGCCCGGCCGCGAGTTCGCCGAGCGAAGCGAAGAGCGCGGCGGCGAACTCGTTGAGCGAGGCGAAGAGCTCAGCGGCGAACTCGCCGGCGGGGCCCAGGAACGCACCGAGGTCCTGGCCCAGCGCCACGATGAATGCTCCGATCCGCGCGGCTTCATCGCCGACGCGCGCTCCGAACTCGGTGAGGCGGTCGAGGAACGAGTTCACGCCGGGGTCACGGGCCGCTGACCTCGGCGAGGCGAGTCCCGCTCGGCAGCGACGATGACGCCCTCGCGCGCGAGCTCGTCGATCTCGCCGGTCGAGAGCCCCAACGCCTCGTGCAAGACCGTGCGGGTCTGCTCGCCGACGCGTGGCGGCGGCGTGGGCGCGACCGCATGCTCGCCGAACGGGCTCGCGACCATCGGCAACGGCCCGGCGTCGGGATGCTCGACCTCGCGGACCAGGCCGCGGGCGACGGTCTGCGGATCGGCGAGCGCCTCGAGCAGCGAAGCGACCGGCGTGGCGGGAACGCCCGCATCCAGGAGCGACGCGATCCAGTGCGCGCGCGGACGCTGAGTGAAACGCTCGGCGAGCAGCGGAATCAGCCGTTCTCGCTCCCGAACCCGGCCGGCGTTGGTGGCGAAGCGCTCGTCGCGCGCCAGCTCGGGCCAGGCGAGCACGGCGGCGAGTCGCTCGAACTGACGGTCGTTGCCACACGCGACCACGAACGGCGCATCGGCCGCCTCGAAGGCCTGGTACGGGACGATGGTGGGGTGTGCGCTGCCGAGGCGCCGCGGCGCGACGCCCGTCAGCAGCGTCGCCTGTGACTGGTTCACGAGGCTCGACAAGGTCACGTCCCACAGCGACATGTCGAGGTGCGCCCCCACCCCGGTCAGGTCACGCGAGCGCAGTGCGGCCAGCACGCCGACGGCCGCGTGGAGGCCGGTGAGTACGTCGATCCAGGCGACGCCGACCTTGGCCGGTGGCGACTCCGGGTGTCCGGTCATGGCCATCACACCGGTGAGCGCCTGTAGGGCGACGTCGTACCCCGGCTCGGAAGCGCGCGGCCCGGTGGCACCGAAGCCGGTGATGGAGCAGGTGATGAGCCGGGGAGAGGCGGCACGCAGTGCCGCCGGGTCCAGCCCGTAGCGCCCGAGATCGCCGACCTTGAAGTTCTCGACCAGGACGTCGGCGCGCCGGGCCAGATCGCGTACCAGCGCAGCACCGCGAGCCTGCTTGAGGTCGATGGCGAGCGAGCGCTTGTTGCGGTTCACGCTGAGGAAGTAGGCCGACTCCACCGGCCGTCCGGCCTCGTCCTCGGCGAACGGCGGCCCCCATCCGCGCGTGTCGTCACCCCTCGGCGGCTCGACCTTCCATACGGTCGCCCCGAGGTCAGCCAGCAGCTGCGTCGCGTAGGGGCCCGCCAGCACGCGAGAGAGATCGAGGACGATGACACCTTCCAGCACGGTCGAACGAGTGTACCGCGCCGGCGGACATCCCGCTCGGTCCGAGCGGCTCG
>SKMG01000335.1 GCA_007121175.1 Trueperaceae bacterium
GCCGGCATGACCAGCAACGGCTGGGAGGGATTCACGCCCTGGCGGCAGTTCTGGGACATCATGTGGCACATGATCATCCCCGGCTTCGTGGTCGCCACCGGCAGCATCGCCGGCTTCACGCGGGTGCTCAGGGGCCAGATGATCGAGTACTTGGGGAGCGACTTCATCCGCACGGCCCGCGCCAAGGGACTCGGCAGCCGCTCGGTCACCTACAAGCACGCTCTCAGGCCCGCTCTGATCCCGTTCATCGCGGGCATCGGCGCGCTGTTGCCGACGCTGATCGGCGGCGCCGGACTGGTCGAGATCGTGATGGCCTGGCCCGGCATCACGCCTAGGTTGCTCGACGCGATCTCGCGTCAGGACATCTACGTCGTGCTCGGCTTCCTGGTGATCTCGTCGCTCTTGCTGATGATCGGCAACCTGATCTCCGACCTGCTGCTCGCGGTGGCCGACCCGCGGATCCGGTTCAGCTGATATGCCGCTGAGTCCGGCACCACGAAGGCTCCCGAAGCGGGTCGCGCTCCCCCGAGCCGGCAAGTCGCAGGGCCGGATCGTCTGGGAGCAGTTCCGCAAGCACCACATCGCGCTCGTCGGCCTGGTTGTGCTGGCGCTGATGTACATCGTCGCTGCCTTCGCGGGCTTCTTGTCCCCGTACGGCATGAACGAGTACCGGCGCAGCCCGGTGTCGGCTTTCATGCCGCCGACGACCGTACACTGGATCGAGCCCGAGACCGGCCGCCTGACCCGGCCCTTCGTCTACGCCTACACCTCCGAGCGCGATCCGGTCACGCGGCAGCGCGTCTACGTCGAGGACACCGACGGGCCCCGGTTCCCGATCGAGTTCCTGGTGCGCCGCCCCAGCCAGCCTTACTCGATCCTCGGTATCTGGCGCAGCGACCTGCGGCTGTTTGGGGTCCAGGAACCGGCCCGGATCCACCTCTGGGGCACGAACTCGCTCGGCAAGGACCTCTTCTCGCGAGTGCTCTACGGCGGCCAGGTGTCGCTGACCATCGGGGTGCTGGCGGTCTGGGTGTCGCTCATCCTGGGCCTGACCTTCGGCGTGATGGCCGGCTTCTACGGCGGCCTGATCGACGACTTCTTCATGCGCCTCGTCGAGGTGCTCGATGCCATCCCGGGCCTGTTCCTGTTGATCGTGCTGGCGACGCTGCTGAAGGACCCGCGCAATCCCTTGGCTCAGCTCTTCGGCCTGCAGATGACCTCGGCGCAGACCTTCCTGATGGTGGTGATGGTGCTCGGTCTGGTCGGCTGGGGCGGGCTGGCACGCACCATCCGCAGCCTGGTGCTGAGCCTCCGCGAGATGGACTACGCCCAGGCGGCCAAGGCGCTCGGGGCCAGCGAGGCGCGGGTCATGTTCCGGCACCTGCTGCCGGGCACCGCCAGCTACGTGATGGTGGTGCTGACCCTGGCCATCCCGGGCTTCATCCTCGCGGAGGTCGGGCTCTCCTTCCTCGGCCTCGGCCCCTCGGAGCTCGACTCGGCGAGCTGGGGTCTGCTGCTGCGCGACGCGACCGCTCGCGGGGTGTCGATCCAGTTCGTGCCGTGGCTGCTGATCCCGGGTATCCCCATCTTCCTCGCCGTGCTGTGCTGGAACCTCGTTGGAGACGGCCTTCGCGATGCCTTCGACCCGAAGAAGCGACGGTGAGCGGCGCCCTGGGTATACTGCGCCGCGACAGCGCCGACAGCGCCGCCTTCGCCGTCCAGCGCCCCGGCCGGCGCCATATACCCTTGCAGCGGATCGGGTACAATATGCGCGTCATGAGAGGTGACCACTAATGGCTAGCCCCGATCGTCTGCTCGATGTCGTCGATCTGAAGACCTACTTCGATACCGACGAAGGAACGGTCAAGGCCGTCGACGGCGTCAGCTTCCACCTCGACAAGGGAGAGACGCTCGGCGTGGTCGGCGAGTCGGGCTCGGGCAAGTCCGTGACCAGCCTCTCGGTGATGCGCCTGATCGCCACGCCGCCGGGACGCATCGCCGGCGGGCAGATGCTGTTCGAGGGCCAGGACCTGGTCAAGAAGAGCGAGCGGGAGATGCGGCGGATCCGCGGCAACGAGATCTCGATGATCTTCCAGGAGCCGATGACCAGCCTCAACCCGGTCTACACCGTCGGCGACCAGATCGCCGAGGCGATCGTGCTGCACCAGAAGAAGTCCTACGGGGCGGCGATGCGCCAGGCGGCGGACATGCTCGACTTGGTCGGCATCCCCGAGCCGGGCAAGCGCGTCAAGAACTACCCGCACCAGATGTCGGGCGGCATGCGGCAGCGCGTGATGATCGCCATGGCGCTCTCGTGCAACCCGAAGCTGCTGATCGCCGACGAGCCGACCACCGCGCTCGACGTGACGATCCAGGCGCAAATCCTCGACCTCATGCGCAAGCTGCAGGCCGAGATCGGCATGTCGATCCTGTTCATCACCCACGACCTCGGCGTGATCGCGGAGATGGCGGATCGTGTCGTGGTCATGTACGCAGGCCGGGCCGTCGAGGAGGCGGGCGTCGTCTCGATCTTCAAGGATCCGAAGATGCCGTACACGCTCGGCCTGATGAACTCGATCCCGCGCGTCGACCGCGCGGCGAGCATCCAGGAGCGCCTCGAGGCGATCCCGGGCAACGTCCCGAACCCGCTCAGCCTGCCACCCGGCTGCGCCTTCCACCCGCGCTGCCGCTACATCGACAAGGACCGCTGCATCCAGAGGATCCCCGACCTCGAAGACGCCGGCGACGGCCACATGGTCCGCTGCGTACGGCACGCCGAGCTCGACCTCAAGGAAGACGTGACCGTATGAGCATCCCGCAAGAAGGCGCCACGACCGTCAGCAGCCACCATCAGGAGACCACCACCAAGGCGCGGCGCGACGAGCTGCTGCTCGACGTGCGCGGCCTGCGCAAGTACTTCCCGATCCGCGGCGGCGTCTTCTCGCGCGTGGTGGCGAACGTCAAGGCCGTCGAGGACATGAACTTCACGGTCAACCGCGGCGAGGTCGTCGGCTTGGTCGGCGAGTCGGGCTCGGGCAAGACGACCGCGGGTCGTGCGATCTTGCGGCTGATCGAGCCGACGGCCGGCGAGGTGCTGTTCGACGGTGTCGACGTGGTCACGCTGTCGAAGTCGAAGATGCGGGAGTACCGCAGGAAGATGCAGATCATCTTCCAGGACCCGTTCGCCAGCCTCAACCCGCGCATGTCGGTCGGCGACATCATCGGCGAGGCGCTCACCATCCACAACCTGGCGCACGGCAAGGCCAAGGAGGCCCGGGTCGCGGACCTGCTCGAGCGGGTCGGCATGAACGCTGGGCACATGCGCCGCTACCCGCACGAGTTCTCCGGCGGCCAGCGTCAGCGCATCGGCATCGCCCGAGCCCTGGCGGTGGATCCCGACTTCATCGTGGCCGACGAGCCGGTCTCGGCGCTCGACGTCTCGATCCAGGCGCAGGTGGTCAACCTGCTCCAGGACCTCAAAGACGAGCTCGGTCTGACGATGCTGTTCATCGCCCACGACCTCGGGGTCGTCGAGTACATCTCGGACAAGGTCATCGTGATGTACCTCGGCCGGATCATGGAGATCGCGCCGGCGAAGGAGCTCTACCACAACCCGGTGCACCCCTACACCGAGGCGCTGCTCACGGCGGTGCCGATCCCCGACCCGACCATCAAGCGCGAGCGCGTCATCCTGCAGGGCGACATCCCGTCGCCGATCAACCCTCCTTCGGGCTGCGTCTTCCGAACCCGCTGCCCGCTCGCTACCGAGGAGTGCGCGCACGTGGTGCCGCCGCTGGAGCAGGTCGGTTCGGACCCGAACCACTTCAAGGCGTGCATCCACCGTTGATGCCCGGAGGTCGCGGTGGCTCGCAAGCGCGAACGACGTAGCCGCGACGACGCGTTCGAGGGCGACCGCCCGAAGCTCGGCAAGCGCGATGCCTGGCGCTTGGTCTTCGCCTCGTACCGGGTGTCGTTCCCGTATCTGCTCGTTTTCGTGCTCGGCATGCTGGCGGTCACCTGGCTGGTGACGAACGTCCTGTTCCGATGATCGCCGACCCGCTCGCGGAGCTCCTGCACCGCGCCGTCCTGAGCCTGCTGCCGGCTCCGCCCGACGAACCGGACTTGGCGCACTTCGCGTCCCTGATGCGCGAGTACCCCTCGCGCGGCGGGAAGCGCATGCGCGGCAAGCTGGTGATCAGATCGACCGCTGCCCACGGCGGCGACAGCGACGCCGCGCTGGTGGTGGCGGCGGCGCTGGAGCTGTTCCAGAACTGGGTACTGGTGCACGACGACATCGAGGACGACTCCGAGGAGCGGCGTGGGGCGCCGGCGCTCCACCGCATGGTGGGCGTGCCGCTAGCGCTCAACGTGGGCGACGCGATGCACGTCTACATGTGGGAAGCCTTGCTCGGCCTGAGCTCACGGCC
>SKMG01000324.1 GCA_007121175.1 Trueperaceae bacterium
GATGCGCAGGAGCGGCCTGCCGCCCGCTCGAAGCACGGCGCGCGTCAGCGCTCTCGCCATCGCCAGCGCCTCGGAGCCGACGTTGACGGCGACGACGTCGCCCGGCCTCACCTCGGTGCAGTAGCCGACGAGCAGGTCTGCGTGGCGTTCCTGGATCTCGTGGAGCATCAGCGACGCTATCACGCGCTCCCGACCCGTCGCGGCTGACGAGCGCGTATCGTGAGGCGCGTGGTACGGGGCGAGCGCGTGCAGAAGGTCCTCGCCCGCGCCGGGCTCGCGAGCCGGCGCGGCGCCGAGGGGCTGATCCAGGCGGGGCGCGTGACCGTGGACGGCCGCCGCGCCGAGCTCGGCGATCGGCTGCTGCCGGGCCAGGAGCTCAGACTCGACGGGCAGCCGGTCGAGGTGGCGCCGCCGCAGCGGACGCTGGCGCTGCACAAGCCTGCCGGCGTCGTCACCAGTGCGGCCGACGAACGCGGGCGCCGCACCGTCTTCGACCTGGTGCCGCCCATTCCCGGCCTGCACCCCGTAGGCCGGCTCGATCGCGACACCGAGGGCCTGCTGCTGCTGACGACCGATGGCGAGCTCACGCTGCAGCTCACCCACCCCCGCTTCGGGCACACCAAGACCTACCGGGCGTGGTGCCGCGGGGGCACCCTGGCGGAGGCTGCCTGCGCACAGCTGCGACAGGGCGTGCTGCTCGACGACGGTCCCGCTCGAGCCCTGCACGCCCGCGCCGCCCCGGGCGGGGTGGTGCTGGTGCTCGGCGAGGGACGCAAGCGACAGGTGCGGCGGATGCTCTCGGCGGTCGGTGCACCAGTCCAACGGCTGCTGCGGACCCACGTGGGAGGTCTGGCGCTCGGTGAGCTCGCGTCGGGCGAGTGGCGGGAGCTCGGGCGGAGGGACTTCGGGCGCCTCGGGTATACTCCGGGTGCCCGCCCGGTTCCCAGCACGCGTGCGCGGGGGAGAGAGCGCTGATGAGCGAGTACAGTCTGGTACCCGGTCCCGGCCCCGTCCAGATCACGTCCGACGCCATCGCCGCCCGCGTGCGTGACTTGGGGCAGCGCATCACTGCTGACTACGGTTCCAGGCCACTGCACGTGATCTGCGTCCTCAACGGCGCGTTCCCGTTCACTGCCGACCTGGTGCGCGCCATCTCGATCCCGCTGACCGTCGACTTCCTGTCGGTCTCGAGCTACGGATCACGGACCGAGTCCTCGGGCGAGGTACAGCTCGTCAAGGACCTCGAGCAGTCACTGAAGGGCAAGCACGTCCTGTTGGTCGAGGACATCGTCGACACCGGCCTCACGATGCAGTACCTGCTCGGCTACCTGCAAGGGCGCGGCCCGCTCTCGGTGCGCGTCGCGTCGCTGCTGTCGAAACCGACTCGGCGCCTCGTCGACGTGCCGGTGCACTATCTCGGCTTCGAGATCGAGGATGCCTACGTCTACGGCTACGGGCTCGATATCGACCACCGCTACCGCAACCTCCCCTTCGTCACCAGCCTACGTCCAGGTGAGAGCCGTCCGTGACGTGAGGCCCGTTGCCGCAGCGCTCGCCCGCATCCGCCGGGGGAGCTGGCACGTCGTGCCCTTCGTGGCGGCCGGGCTGATCCTGCTCCTGGTCAGGGGCGTCGTGGTCGGTTCGGCCGTGCCGCACGGCGAGGCGCCGAGGCTGCACGTGGAGGTCGACCCGCAGCCGGTCGCGGGCCGACCCCTCGACGTGCTGATCACGGTCGACGTCCCGGCAACCGTCAGGGTGCGCTACGCCGACACGGTCATCGAGGAGATCGCGCAGGTGATGCACGTCTCGCTGCTCGCCGAGGCCGGCGAGTGGCCGCTCGAGATCGAGGCGGAGGACGCCGCGGGCCGCGTCGGCCGCGACTCGCGCCTGCTCGCAGCGGCCTGGCCGCCGCTGCCCCGCCTCGATCTGCCCTCCGCGATCACCGTAGGCGATCCGCTGCTGCTGCGCTTGACGTGGGGTGCGGCGCCGGGCCGGGAGCCGCGTTTGGAGGTCGCGGACGCCTTCCTCGAGCTCGACGGCGAGCGCCAGGTCAGCGTGCGGCGCGGCGACGAGCTGCTGTCGCTCAGGCCGGTCCCGCTCGCGTCGGTACCCGGCGGGCTCACGGTGCGCGGCGTGGTGCGAGACGAGCTCGGCGGCGTACACGACGTTCACGGCAGCGTCGTGCTCACGGCCAACCCCAACCCAGTCCAGGAGCTGAACGTGCAGGCCAGCGTCATGGCGGTGATCACCCCGGAGGGACGCGAGCTCGAGGCGCGTACCCTCGCCGAGGCGTTCGACGCGGTGGGCCCGATGCCGCGCTGGGACCGGCCGTTCATCGTGCCGGTCGAGGGACGCCACACCTCGGCCTTCGGGCTGCCGCGCCGCTACGTGGCAGGCGGTCGAGTCAGCTATCACCTCGGCCACGACATCGCCGCGCCGACCGGTACGCCGATCGTGGCGACCAACGACGGGGTGGTGCGGGTGGCTGGCATGTACCCGATCAAGGGCGGCCTGGTGGTGATCGACCACGGCTTCGGGCTCAGCAGCCTCTACTTCCACCAGTCGGCACTGGCCGTGGCGGTTGGCGAAGTCGTCGAACGCGGCCAGGTGATCGGTTACGTCGGCAGCACCGGCTTGTCGACCGGGCCGCATCTGTACTGGGAGATGCGGCTCGACGGGGTGCCGACCGCGCCGCTGGCGTGGGTCGACCGGACGTGGCCGGGCGAGGCGCCGGCCAGTGCGCAGGCGGCTGACTGACCCGCCGCGCGCCGGGGCGCCGAGGCAGGCGGTCGTCGTGACCCCAGCCGCCACGACCGGCGCCCGGGCACTGAGGTAGACTCCGCGGATGACCGATTCCGCTGCCGCGGCGCTCCGCGAAGCCCCGCACGTCGACCGTCCCCGTGTGCTCTCCGGCATGCAGCCGACCGACGCCCTGCACCTGGGCAACTACCTGGGCGCGCTGCGTCAGTGGGTGGAGCGCCAGGACGAACGCGATGCGCTGTTCTGCGTCGTCGATCTGCACGCGCTCACCGTTCCCGAGGCCGTGGACCCGGCCACCTTGAGGCACCGCTCGCGCGCCGTCGCGGCGCTCTACTTCGCGTGCGGCCTCGACCCCGAGCGCAACGTGGTGTTCCTGCAGTCGCACGTGCCCGAGCACGCAGAGTGCAGCTGGATCCTCACCTGCACCACGCCGCTCGGCTGGCTCTACCGGATGACGCAATTCAAGGCGAAGTCGGAGGGGCGCGACTCGGTCGGGGCCGGGCTGCTCACCTACCCCGTGCTCCAGGCCGCCGACATCTTGCTGTACGACGCCGACGAGGTCCCGGTCGGCGAGGACCAGGTGCAGCACGTCGAGTTGACGCGCGACATCGCCATGCGCTTCAACCACCTCTTCGGCGACACCTTCGTGCTGCCGCGGGCGGTGGTCCCCGCCGCGGGAGCACGGATCATGGGCCTCGACGATCCGACCGAGAAGATGAGCAAGAGCATCATGGTCGAGCGCCCCGGCCACGGCATCGGCCTCCTCGATCCGCCCGACGTGCTGAAGAAGACGATCATGTCCGCGGTCACCGACTCGCAGCGCGAGTTCCGCTTCGAGCACGCCAGCCCCGGCGTGCGCAACTTGCTCACCATCCTCGCGTCGCTCGTCGGCGAGTCGCACGAGACGATCAGCGAGCGCTTCGGAGGTCGGGGCTACGGCGACCTGAAGAAGGCGGTGCTGGAGGCGGTCTCGGAGACCGTGACGCCGATCCGCGAGCGCTTCGAGGCGCTGATGGACGATCCGGTCGAGCTCGACCGGATCCTCGAGCGCGGTGCCGCGGCGGCGCGCGAGCGCGCCAGCGCGACGCTGCAGCGCGTCAAGGCGGCGGTCGGAGTCGGCGGCTAGGGCGCCGCGCGTGGCGCGGCTGCTGTTCGTCTTCCTCGACGGTGTCGGTCTGGGTCCGGCCGATCCTGGTCGCAATCCGCTCTCTGGAGACTGGCCGGGATTGCGGGCGCTGGCCGGGCAGGACTGGACCGCCGCTGCCTGGCGTGACGAGCGCCAGAGCGGGCTCGTCACGGCAGCGCTCGATGCCCGGCTCGGCATAGCGGGACTACCGCAGTCCGCGACCGGGCAGGCCACGCTGCTCACCGGCCACAACGCGGCCCAGATCATGGGACGCCACTACGGTCCCTGGCCGGGGCCAACGCTGCAGGCGCTACTGGCGCGGGGGAGCCTGTTCGTCGATGGGGTGGCCAGTGGCGGAGCGCTGTTGGCCAACGCTTATCCGGCTCGCTACCTCACTGCGGTCCGGGGGACGGGCGCCGCGGCACAGGCCAGCCCAGCCGGTCGTCTGCGACGCGCGCGGCCGTCGGCTGCCGTGGCGGCGGCGCTCGCGGCCGGCCTCGAGCTCCAGGATACCCAGGCCTGGGACGAGGGCC
>SKMG01000295.1 GCA_007121175.1 Trueperaceae bacterium
GGTGAGACTCGGGTCTTCCCGCCTGAAGGGGCACGCTACACCTACACCGTGGACCCGCCGACGGGCCTCGACAAGGTGATCGCGCTCGCCAGTGCACGCGAGCTCGCGACGCACGAGCTGGTCCAGTTCGAGCGCGATCAGGCCTTCGCGACAGCGCGCCTGGACGAGGGGCAGTTCGCGCGTGCCCTGGCGGTCATCGTCAGGCCCGTGCCGCAGGCCGAGTGGGTGACCGACACGGCACTGTTCCACGTCGGTGAGAGCCCGGCGCAGCCGCGCTTCGCCACGCTCCAGCTCCGTTCGCAGCCGAGCGACGCGCAAGCCTTCGTCGGCGGCGAGTTCGTCGGCTTCACGCCCGTTGACTTCGGCGTGGAGGCCGGCGAGCACCAGGTCCGGATCGCGCTTCCCGGACGGCAGGACTACGAACGGATGGTCTCGGTGAGCGGCGGCCAGGTCCGCCGTGTGAGCGCCACGCTCGCCGAGGCGCCGCAGCGGGGCGCATTGGTGGTCGCGGGCAACGTCGGGGGAGCTCGGGTGTTGCTCGACGGCCAGGAGCTCGGCCGCTTGGCCGACGGGACCGGTGAGCTGCAGGTCGGTGACCTGCGACCTGGCGAATACCGGTTGAGCGTCACCGCGCCCGGGTTCGAGGGCGTCGACCGTACCGTCACCGTGCGATCAGGCGAGACGGCGCGGGTCGAGGTCACCCTGCCGCGCGCCGAGCGAGCCGTGGCACCGCCGCCGCCGCCCGTCGACGGGGTCTTCGAGCACCTGCAGTTCGAACCCTATCCGGACGCTCGCGTCCTGCGGCGCACGGAGGAGCCCGACGTGCTGGAGCTCGAGTTCGAGACGCGCGCCGCGCTCGAGACTGTCTACGACCACTTCCACGATCAGCTGGCCGGAGCGCGGCGCGTCCGGCTCGACGTGCGACCCAACCGCATCACGGCAGAGTACGTGCGCGCCGAGGCCGGTATCGAGCTAGAGCTGCGGCGGCTCGGTGCCACCGGCAGGTACGTGCTCAGGGTCGAGGCGAGCCACTAGTCCCGGGCTGCGAGCCTGCAGCGAACCTGCAGGGCAACGTCTCATCCGCTTTCGCCCTTCACGCTTGTTAGATGCCTCGCCGAGATAGTACACTGGGGTAGCCGGCGCCGCGCGGCACCGGCACCGCGCGGCACTGCGCGGAGCGGGCCGACCAGCGGCCCTCCGTCGAAGCGAGGAGGCGCAGCGATGACCGACCACACCGTTGCACCGATTGCCAGGATCGTGCTCAACACGTTTGCGGAGCGCGCACCGGATCTCGACGGGGTCGCGCCGCCAGGTCGAGGAGTCCACTGCATACGGTTCGACCTCGACGGGCACCCGCTCGACCTGCTCACCGATGACAGCGCGCCCACCGTTTTCGTGCTCGAACTGCCTGCGGCGCTGACCATCGATGAGTCCGAATGCCCCGGAGCGCTCGCGAAGACGCTCGAGCTCATCGATCTGCTCCGTGGGAAGATCGACTTCGTCGCCGGCACCAACGGTCCGCCGACGTGAGCTGTAGGTGGCGTCTGGCACGAGTGTCGGGCCGCTCAGGTGACGGAGTCGAGCTCGGTCTGGTGCTCGCAGCTCTGCTAGATTGACCGTTCATGGACGGCTCTCGTTGCCAGTTCGCGAACGGCGTGTGGTGCCCGGTCGAGGCCTGGGGTGATCACGGCTTCGGCCGCGATCTGCGTCCTGCCAGCGTCGTGGTGCATGCCAGCTACGGGGGTGAGGACACCCGCTACCGCTGCAACGTCTGCGGCTTCACCTTCCTGGTGACGCAGCTGCGTGCGCCCGACGGCTTCGCGTACGGCTGGCCGACGACCGCCAAGGAGCGGCTGATGGTCGAGCTGGCGTGGCTCGCGGCGTGTGGCGGGGTGGCGATCGACGATGCCGGGCGCCGCCTCGGCGTCGCTGCGCCGACCGCACAGCGTTGGGTGAGCGCGGTGCTGGAGCGCTTCCGCGGCGAGAGCCGGAGCCTCTGCGTCACGCACGATCACGGCTCGATCGCGCGCCTGCGGGAGCAGCGTTGCCGGTTCCTCGCTCCCCCCGGCGCGGCGCGCGGCGACGCCGACGCGTCGTGGCACTGGATCGCCTGCGCGGCCGAGGTGCTGCACCGGCTACGCGAGGGCGGCGTCATCGCCAGCTCCGAGTTCGAGGCGTCGTGGAGCCGGGTGACGCGCCGTGAGGCGGTGCTGACCGAGCCCTGGTCGGCTGAGGTCGAGCTGCTGCGTTCGCTCTGGGACGTCACCTCCGAGGCGGAGCGGCTCGGCCTCGGCCGCGTCCTCGAAGACGCAGGCCACAACCGCCTCGAGTAGGCCGCGGGACTCGCGCCGTCACTCGAGGTTGGCGTGGCGGGCGAACATCTCGCTCACCGTCACCCTCCGGCGCGCCATGAGCAGCACCACGATCGCCTCGAACAGGATCGCCAGCGACAGCTCGAAGCGCGATCCCATCGGCAGCAGCGGCGCGCCCGGCGCGAACGGATCGGCCCGTGATGCCGGGGCATCGATGGTGATCAGCGCCTCGGCGTGCTCGGCCAGCGGTCCGCCCGGCGTGGCCGTCAGCAGCACCACCCGGGCGCCGCTCGCACGGGCGCGCTCCACGATCGGTCGCAGGGTGCTCGTCGCGGCGGTTCCGCTGGCAACCACCAGCACGTCGCCTGCAGCGATCGCTGGGGTGGTGGTGTCGCCGACCACGTAGCAGCGTAGGCCCAGGTGCATCAGGCGCATGGCGAAGCCGCGCACCTGCAGCTCCGATCTGCCGCGACCCGCGCAGAACACCCTGCCGCTGGACTCCAGCAGGTCGATGAGGGTCCTCACCTCGGCCTCGCCGACGCGGGCCAGCACGCCTCCGAGATCGCGCAGCGCGGCTGCGAGCAGCTCGCGCAGGCTCGCATCGCTCACGGCAACCCCAGCGCCTTGCGGACCGCGCTGGCGGCGGCGCGCGGGTCGCTGGCGCCAGCGATGCCGGCGCCGACGATGACGATGTCAGCCGAGCCCGCGAGGCGCGCGGCATCGTTCGGGCCGATACCGCCAGCGACCGCCAGCGTGGCGCCGGGGAGCGCTTCCCGCAGCGCCGCGAAGGCCTCGAACGGTGCTCTGCCCGCCTGCTCGTCGACCCCGACGTGGACGGCGAGCACGTCGATGCCGGCCTCCTGCAGGCGCCGCGCGCGTCCGAGCGGTAGGGGCGCCTCGATCAGGTCGGCGAGGACGGCGCGTCCGGCCACCCGGGCAGCAGCGATCACCTGGCGGATCGTGGCGTCGGCCGCCACCGCCAGCACCGACACTTCGTCCGCCCCCGCCTCGAAAGCGATCGAGGCCTCCTCCGCGCCGGCGTCCATGATCTTCAGGTCGGCGACCAGCTGATGCCCCGGGTAGCGCTCCCGTACCGCCCGCACCGCCCGCATACCCTCCCGGTAGATGAGCGGCGTGCCGATCTCGATGCGGTCGATCAGATCGTGCACGCTCGCGAGCACGCCGAACGCCCCCTCCAAAGTGCCGTCGAGCGCCAACTGGAGTCCGGTGGGTACCACCCGCGGCACGGCGCCGCCCGTCAGCTGGCGTCGGCAAGGAAGGTCGCCTCGGCCTCCAGCGTCGCTGCGTGCTCCAGCACAGCGTCGAACAGGCTGGGCGGCGCGGCGACCGCACCGACTCCGATGCGCAGCAGGCCCAGGAAGGCTTCCCGGGTCCGCACGCTGGCGACCAGCAGGCGCGTGGCCGCGGACGCGCCTGGCGCAGCGTAGGAGCGCAGGATGTGCTCCATGTCCGCGACCAGGGCCAGGCCCTCGCGGCCGGCGTCGTCCATGCGGCCCAGGTAGGGCGCCGCGTAGCGGGCTCCGACGAGCGCCGCCCACAGGACCTGCTCGGGCTCGTAGATCGCCGTGATGGTCACAGCAGCGCCTTCGCTGACGAGCTGGTGAGCGACGGCGTACCCGGCCGCCGTTGCTGGGATCTTGACCACCACCTCGGTGTCGCCGCTCAGCTCCAGGTACTCGCGCGCATCTTGCAGCATCGCCGGCGCCTCCTGGTGCCGGACCTGCAAGTGCACCGCGCGTGCACCGAGCGAGGCCACCAGGCGCACGAACTGCGGCAGCTCGGACCACTGCAGGCCCGCGCGCTTCATCGCGGTGGGGTTGGTGGTGACGCCGTGAACCAGTGGGTTGGGCAGGCGCCGCTCCAGCTCGGTGACGTTGGCGGTATCGAGGTAGAAGTGCATGCGATCGGTCATCCCTTCTCGGCACCGGCCCCGGGCGCTCGCCGAGTCATCGCCGGCGCCTTCAGCGTACGTCCGCGAGGCGGTCGAAGACCGGCACCAGCGCTGCGTAGGCCTCGTCGAAGATCGAGAAGAGCGGCTCGTAGGCTCGGGCGGCGTCCTCGTCGGGCATCACCGTCGCCGCCAC
>SKMG01000036.1 GCA_007121175.1 Trueperaceae bacterium
GGCCGTGCGCGCGCCGCGCGAGGATCGCCTTCCGGACCCGTTCGCCTTCAGCCCACTGCTCGCGCTCCTCCTCGCTCTCGATGAGCAGCGGTGGCACCGGGGTCGGTCGACCGGTGGCGTCGAGCGCCACGAAGTTGAGGTGACCGATGGTGCAGAGCCGCCGCTCACCGCTGAAGGGGTTCTCGCCGGTGAGCTCGCAGCGGACGATCATGCTGGTGCGGCCCGTCCAGATCACCCGGCTGCGGACCTCGACGATCTCGCCGACGTGCACCGGAGCGTGGAAGTCGATCGGCTCGGTCGAGGCGGTGACCACCTGCGTGCGGGCGAAGCGGAAGCAGGCGATCGCCGAGTTGACGTCGAGCAGCTGCAGCACGTGCCCGCCGAAGGCGGTGCCGAGCGGGTTGGCGTGGTGCGGGAAGACGGTGCCGACGCTGGTGACCCAAGGGCTCTGCCGCGGCGCTCGGCTGCCGTCGGGGCGTGGCGGTGGTGCACGACGTCCGGGTGGTGGCTGCATGGCGTCATCGTAGGCGGCCGCGCCACGTGGCGATCGGCGCGCGGCGCACACCACGAGAACGCCCCCCGGAGCATCCGGGGGGCGTCGGTTACCCGTCTTGGAATGAGGGAACCCGAGGGTCTCCTCAACGGGAGGCGTGTCAGGTCACCCTCGACGGGTACCTCCACTGGTCACGGTACTGTCGTTGCTGATCTAGACCACCTCCTTCCCGTGGTGATGGCATCGTACACGTTCCAGCAGCGGCCATCGTGCGCCATGCCACAATCGCGCTCGTCGAGGCGAGCGTCGTCGAGTAGCATGACCCGTGCTCAGTGCCCCCGAGAAGGTGCTGTTCCTGGTGCTGGCCGGCATCTCACTCTGGTACGCCTACCTGGGCTTCCGCCGGGTGGTCCTGGTGGTCGGCCGCGGCAGCCGGGAGCTGCACTACCCGCGCTGGGATGCGCTGCCGAGGCGCATCGGCGCGGCCCTGGCAGCCACGCTCTCACAGTCGAGGGTGTTCAGGGACCGGCCGCTGGTTTCGGCCTTGCATGCGGTGGTGTTCTACGGCTTTCTGTTCTACCTACTCGTGAACGTCGTCGACGTAGTTCGGGGACTCGTGCCGCCGGGCTTCTACGCCGGAGTCGAGCCCGGGTTGCTCGGCGGCGGCTTCCGCCTAGGGGCCGACCTGATCTCGGTCCTGGTGCTGGTGAGTGTGACGTTCTTCGTGGTGCGCCGCTTCGTCGTGAGAGATCGGCGCCTCGAGCCGGGTGCGCGTGCGGTGCAGCACGAGGCGGTCTTGGCTGGCGCCGTCCGCCGCGACAGCCTGGTGGTGGCCGCTTTCATCTTCGGCCACGTCGGCTTCCGGCTGCTCGGCGAAGGCTTCTACCTGGCGCACGCCGGGTACGCCGATCCGTGGCAGCCGACCGCCAGCGCGATCGCCGGCATCGTGGCTGCCGGTCCCGGTCGGCTGCTCGGTTGGCACGTCGGCTGGTGGGGGGCACTGGGGCTGATCCTGGTGTTCCTGCCCTACTTCCCCCGCTCGAAGCACCTCCACCTGTTCGCGGCCCCGGCCAAGTTCGCGCTGGAGCGCCGCACCGCCGCGGGTGCCTTGGTGCCGCTCGGCGCGCTGGAGCCGCTGGACTTCGAGGACGAGAGCGCCGAGCGGTACGGTGCCAGCATGCTCGAGCACCTGCGCGTGCCGCAGCTGCTCGATGCCTACGCCTGCATCCAGTGCCAGCGCTGCAGCAACGTCTGTCCGGCGCACGTCACCGGCAAGGCGCTGTCGCCAGCGGCGCTCGAGATCAACAAGCGCTTCGAGTTGACCCTCAGCGCGGCCGCCGTGGCGGCCGGCGAGGCGAGCGGGCGTCCGCTGCTCGAGTTCGCCATCAGTCCCGAGGCCGTGTGGGCATGCACCACCTGCGGCGCCTGCATGGAGATCTGCCCGGTGGGCTGCGAGCAGATGATCGACATCGTCGACATCCGACGCGACTTGGTGCTGACGCAGGGCGAGTTCCCGCAGCAGCTGCACAACGCCTTCCGCGGCATGGAGCGCAACGGCAACCCCTGGGGTCTCGCGCCGGACGGACGCATGGACTGGGCCGCGGAGCTCGGCTTCGCGGTGCCGACCGTGGCGGACGAGCCCGACTTCGAGGTGCTGTTCTGGGTCGGCTGTGCCGGCAGCTTCGATCCCTCGGCCCAGGCCACCACCCGCGCCATGGCGCGACTGCTGAGCCGGGCCGGCGTCCGTTATGCCGTGTTCGGCAAGCGCGAACGGTGCACTGGCGATCCCGCGCGTCGAGCCGGTAACGAGTACCTCTACTATCAGCTCGCCAGCGAGAACGTGTTGCTGCTGAACGAGGCGCTCGTCACCCACTCGGTCGATGCCCGCGCCCGCAAGCTGGTGGTCACCGCTTGCCCGCACTGCTTCAACGCGCTGCGCAACGACTACCCGCAGCTCGGCGGTGACTACCACGTGGTGCATCACAGCCAGTTCCTCGCGGCGCTGCAGCGGGAGGGCCGGCTCGAGCCGCTGTCGCTGCGAGACCCGGTCACCTATCACGATCCGTGCTACCTCGGTCGGCACAACGGCGAGTACGACGCTCCACGGCGCCTGCTCGCCAGCACCGCGGGCGGTCTTCGCGAGATGCCGCGGAGCCGCGCCGACGGCTTCTGCTGCGGCGCCGGCGGTGCGCAGGTGTGGAAGGAGGAAGAGGCCGGTGACGCGCGCGTCGCCGACGTCCGCCTGGCCGAGGCGCGCTCGACCGGTGCCGGCGTCGTCGCCACCGGCTGCCCCTTCTGCAAGGTGATGCTGAGTACGGCGATCGGCGCCGACGATGGGAGCGTGCGGGTGGAGGACCTAGCGCAGCTGCTCGACGAGGGCTCCAGCGTCGCGCCAGCCCACGGCTCGGCCTGAGCACCCGCCGCCTCGGCCTCGTCCGCTGCTGTGTCCGCCGCAACGAGATATCTCATTCCGTTACGATGAACGGTCCCTTACCATGATCACGAACGCGGACGGCGATGCGCCCGGCCCGGCACGCGGGGCGAGGCAGCCTCCAGGGGACAGGGGAGCGGCACGCGAGCTGGGGTCCGTCTGTCCTACGCCACTTCGAGCGTTCGGGAGCCTTCCTTGCCATCGACCACCCCGGACACCGTCGGCACGAACGTGCTTGCAGCGCTCTTCCGCGAGCATCCTGGAGCCTTGCTGCTGGTCGCGGCCGACCCTGACCTGCGCGTCCTGGAGGGTAATCTCGCTGCCGCCGCGCTGTACGGCTACGCTCCGGAGGCCTTCGCGGACATCGCCTTGGCCGATCTCTGGGCCGAACCCGAGTCGGCGCCGAGCGCTGCCGATCTCGACGCCCTCGCCGCCGCCGACCCCGGCGCCGCCGCCGGCCGCCACGACCTCTCGCACGGCGCGAGCGATGATGGCGAGTTCGGCACACGCTGCGGCGAGCGCCTGCGCGGAACCGTGCGCCACCTCGGGCGCGACCACCAGCCGCGCGCGGTCCGGCTCGCCGCCAGGCGGGTCACGGCGACGGAACTGCTCGGACCGTTCAGCGAGCCGGGAGTGGTCGACGCGCTGCGAGGCATGCCGGCTTGGCTGCTCTCGGTGCACGACATGAGCGAGTTCGAGGCGTCAGAGGCGCGTGCGGCGCGCAGCGAACGCCTCTACCACATGCTCGCGGAGCACGCCTTCGACGGGTTGGCCCTGCTCGCGGCCGACCTCACCAATCGCAGCCTCGCTGCGAGCACCGCCGAGGCGTTGGGCTTCCGCACGCTGGAGCTCGCCGGCAAGGACCGCCGCGACCTGATCCACCCCGCCGACCGCAAGCTCTTCCAGGAGCTCGTGTCGAAGCTCGCGGGCCGGCCCGGCGAGCGCGCCGCGATCACCTACCGGATGCGCGACGCACAGGGTCGCTGGCACTGGCTCGACGGCACCATCACCAACCTCGTCGACGACCCGGACGTGGGGGCGTTCGTGCTGGCCTACAACGACGTGACCGAGCGGATGCGGGCAGCCGAAGCCGATGCGCAGCAGATCGCGCAGCTCGAGCAGCAGGTGCAGCACATGCAGGCCCTGCGCCGCGTCGACATGGCCATCACCAACGCCGCCGACGTCGGCCTAGCGCTCGACATCTTCCTGGAGCAGGTGCAGCACATGCTCAAGGTCGATGCCGTCGGCGCCCTGCTGTTCGACGAGCATGCGGCAACGCTGCAGCCCGCGGCGGCGCGCGGCTTCGGAGCCGAGCCGGAGCGCGCCAGCCTGGTGCCGCTCGGCGCAGACCTCGCCGGGTATGCGGCCCTCGAGCAGCGCACCGTCTACATCCAGGACCTGCAGGCGGAGCCGCGCTGGGGATCGGTGGTGCACGCCGAGCACCAGCGCCGCTTCCAGGCCTACTGGGCCGTGCCGATGCTGACCAAGGGGCA
>SKMG01000143.1 GCA_007121175.1 Trueperaceae bacterium
ACGACGGCGTCGAGGTCGAGACCGTGGAGCTGATCGGCCGCGTCCGCGGGCAGGTCGTCGACGAGCCCCTCGAGGAGCTTGCTGCCGGCCTCGAACCACACCGACTCGCTGTCGATCAGGGTGCCGTCCATGTCGAACAGCACCGCAGAGTGCCGCCAGGAGCCAGCGCTGGCCGCGGCGTCAGGGTGTCCGACCGCATCCTGGAAGCGATGTCCGCCCGCATCCTGAGAGCGATCGTTGCGCGAGCCCATGGGTCGAGGCTAATCGCGAGCGCGGCGCGTCACAACGACCAACGTCCCGGCGGATCGTTTCACCGCGCGAGCGTCAGAGCAGACCGCTGGCGTAGGGGGGCAGCGTCGGGAACGTCAGCCGCGCACGAGCAAGATCACGTACCCGAACCGCACGAAGTCGACGAAGAAGTGGTAGCCGATGGCGCTCTCCAGGCCCCGACGCAAGAACAGCAGCGCCAGCGGCACTCCGAACACGAGCGCCAGGAAGAGTGCGGTCGGCACGGAAGCGACGGACTGCGGCACGTGCGCCAGACCGTGCACCGCCACCGAGATGACCAGCGCGAACAGCAGCGCGCGTCCGGTCGTGGAGCCAGCGGCCGAACGGAAGGCCACGAACAGCAGTGGCAGCAGGCCCAACCGCGCCCAGAGCTCCTCGAGCAGCGCCGGCTGCAGGGCGTAGAAGGCCATCCAGCCGCTCTCGAACGAGGCCTCCGCGGCGCTGATCATCTCGGTCGTCATGCCGGCGATGTTGAGCAGCGCCGGCGGCAACGCCAGCAGGCAGCCGAGTGCGAAGGCGCGGGCGGCGGGCCCGAGGCGTCCCTCGAGCGTCCACACGCGCGCGAGCCGTGACGCCCGCAGCAGCACGACACCCGCCATCGCTTGCGGCGCCAAGACCAGGCCCAACACCAGTCCGCCGACGAAGCTCCCGCGGAAGACGGCCTCGATGACGACCATCGCGGCGAGGGCCGCGCCGCCTGCCGCCCAGGCATGCCGCGTGAGCTCGGTGCGGCGCGCGAACACGACGCTCACCGCCGGCACCACACCGAACCCCATCAGCCACCAGCCATTGCCCAGCACCAGCACCGCCAGGCCGGTGGCGAAGGCGACCACGACCAGCACGCCGACCAGGCGCAGCGGGAGCCACGCGGTGAGCCGGCGCCCGCCGGGCGCGGGAGCGACCCCTACGGCCTCGCGCCAGGCTGCGTCGAGGCGCGGGCGGTCGGCGGCGACTTCGCGAGCGAGCCCGAACGACAGCACGAGCACGTACGCCAGCGCGACGAGCGACCCGAAGCCACCGAGGGCGCCGACACCGGTAGCGATACCCGCCGCGATCGACAGAGACGCGAGCGCTCCGAGCACGAGCAGCGGTCCAACGCGCACCATCGCCTCAGCCTGAGCCGGGCCGGAGCGTGGGTCCAGGGTTGCGGGTCCCGCGAGCGCCGCGACACCCGGCTGGTGACCGCACGGCTCGAGAAGCGCTGCTATGGTCGCCAGATGCTGGCAGCGGAGCTGCTCGAACGCGAGACGCACCTCCGAACGCTACGGTCGCACCTCATGCACGCCGCAACGGGCAAGGGCAGCCTGGTGCTCGTCGGCGGCGAGGCCGGGATCGGCAAGTCGGTGCTGGTGCGCCGCTTCTGCGAGGACGCCTCGTCCGGGACGCGCATGCTGTTCGGGGCGTGCGACCCCATGCAGACGCCCCGGCCGCTCGGACCGTTACTCGACATGGCACAGGCTCTGGGGCCGCAGCTCATCACCGCGCTCGACCAGGGGAACGCTCGTGAGCGCGTCTTCCGCCTGTTACTCGAGGAGCTTCGCCGGAGGCCGACCGTGGCGGTGCTCGAGGACGTGCACTGGGCCGACGACGCAACTCTCGATCTCCTGCGCTTCCTCGGCCGCAGGCTCGGCGGCACCCGCGCCGTCGTGATCGCGACCTACCGCCGCGACGAGGTCGGCCCCCGCCACCCGCTGCGCGCCGCGCTCGGCGACCTGGCGAGCTCCTCAGACGTCGCCCGCCTCAGCCTTGGACCGCTGAGCCGTGAGGCGGTCAGGCGCCTAGCGGCGGGCTCCGGCGTCGACCCAGACGAACTCTACCGGCTCACGGCCGGCAACCCGTTCTTCGCGACCGAGGTGGTGGCCACGGCCGGGGACCGGCTCCCCACGACGGTGAGCGACGCGGTTGGTGCCCGGGTCGGGCGCCTGCCCGACGTGGCGCGCACGACCCTCGAGAGCGCCAGCCTCGTCGGCGTGGTCGTGGAGCCGGCGCTGCTCGCGGAGCTCGGCTCGAGCGCCGAGGCGATAGAGGCGTGCCTGTCAGGGGGACTGCTCCACGAGCTCGAGGGGCGCTTGGCGTTCCGCCACGAGCTGACGCGCGTGGCCGTCGCCGACACCATCTCCGGCCCGCGTAGGCGCGGGCTCCACGCCGCCGTGCTCGCCGCGCTCGAACGGGTGCCCGAGCTGCAGAGCGACCTCGCGACGCTCGCGCACCACGCGGCGGCGGCCGGCGACGCCGAAGCCGTGCTGCGCTTGGCTCCCGCCGCGGCGCGCCGCGCTGCGGAGCTCGGCGCGCACCGTGAGGCTCGGGCTCAGTACGCCCGCGCACTCCCCTTCCTGGCACGCCTGCCGGACGAGGAGCACGCCAGGCTGCTCGAGGCGTACGCCCGGGAGTGCGAGCTCACCGACCACCACGCCGCGAGCCGTGAGGCCTGGACTGCAGCCACCGAACGCCATCGCACGGCCGGCCGCACCCTGCGCTGGGCCGACGGCCTGACCGACCTCGCGCGGGTCTGTCTCAGCCTCGGCGACAACGCGGCCGCTGATGCCGCGAGCGCCCAGGCGATCGAGACGCTCGAGCGGCTCGGCCCAGGTAGCGAGCTGGTACGGGCCTACCAGTACCACGCCGCTCTGCGGATGCTCGACCGCGACACCGGCGCAGCCATCGACTGGGGCCTGCGCACGATCGAGCTCGCGGCCAAGCTCGATGACCAGCGCACCCTGGCGGGCGCGCACGTCACGGTAGCCGCGTCCCTCATGCTCCAGGGCTCGGCCGCCTACGTCGGGCACTTCGAGCGCGCCATCGAGCTCGCCAAGCAGCACGGCCTCGACGTGCTGCACGCCAATGCGCACCTCAACCGCGGCTCAGGGGCCGGCGAGCTCCACCGCTTTGGCGAGGCCGAGCACCACCTGCGGCTGGCCGTGCAGCTCGCGGAGCAGCACGACCTCGACTCGCAGGCGTCGTACGCACAGGCGTGGCTCGCTCTGACCCGGCTCTACCGGGGCGACTGGGACGAGGCCGCGACCTTGGCCGGGCGCACGCTGAGGCGCTCCTCGGCCGCGACCATCACGAGGATCATGGCGCTCGTCGCCCTCGGCCGGCTCCGCGTGCGGCGCGGCGACCCGGAAGCCTGGCCGGCCCTCGACGAGGCCCTGGAGCTCGCGCTCGGGACCGGCACGCTGCAGCGGCTCGCGCCGGTGCGGGCGGCACGCGCCGAGGCCGCGTACTACGACGGCGACCTCGACAGGGCCCGAAGCGAGGCTGCTGCCGCGTACGACCTGGCGATGCAGGCGCGCCACCCGTGGTTCGTGGGCGAGCTGGGCTACTGGCGTCATATGGCGAGCGACCCCCGCGAGCTGCCAGGGTTCGCGGCCGCGCCGTTCGCGCTGCAGGTGAGCGGCAGGGCCGGTGCGGCCGCGGCGGCCTGGTCGGCGCTCGGGTGCCCGTTCGAAGCCGCGCGGGCATTGGCGGAGAGCAGCGCCGAGGAAGACCTCCATCGAGCGTCCGAAGCCTTTGCCGGCCTCGGGGCACGGGTGGCTGCCGAACGCGCTCGCGCGCGGCTTCGCGAGCTCGGCGCGGCGCGCATCCCGCGTGGTCCTCAGGCGCGGACGCAGCGCCATCCCGCCGGCCTCACGCCGCGCGAGGCGCAGGTGCTCGCACGGCTGATCGAGGGCTCGTCGAACGCAGAGATTGCCGCGCTGCACGGCGTTAGCGCCCGCACCGTCGAACACCAGGTCTCCGCGGTACTGGGCAAGTTGGGCGTCGACTCCCGCGCCGCAGCGATCGCGGAGGCGTACCGTCGCGGTCTGGCCACGAAAGCATAGGTAGTCGTCAGACACAGACTAGGTGGTTTCACCGATGCAGGTTCATGGCCGTCGGCGCAGCATGACCTCACGCCGGCCGGCGAACCCAGAGCAGGAGGACCCACCATGCCGCGATACGTGATCGAACGACGCTTCCCCGAAGGACTCGCCATGTCCCCGACACCAGACGGCGCCGCAGCCTGCATGAACGTCGTCGAGCGCAACGCCGAGCACGGCGTGACCTGGCTCCACTCCTACGTCAGCGACGACAAGCGCTCGACCTACTGCGTATACGACGGCCCGGATGCCGAGTCGGTCCGGGCCGC
>SKMG01000264.1 GCA_007121175.1 Trueperaceae bacterium
GCGCGCGGCTCGAACTGGGACTTCCGAACTGGCCTTCGGCACGGCGTGGACCTCCGGCACGATACGACCGAGGTCATGGTCCATATCCATGGGCATGGCATGGGCACACGTTCGTCGTCGCTGTGGTCGCGCTGCTACGCCAGCATCCGCCCGTCGATGTGAACGTGGCCGCCCTGTCGCCGGACCGAGGCCAAGCGAGCGTCCCACGGAGGCTGTGCTACGATTGCTACGGAGGCGCACCGTGGCCAAGACCATCCCCCACCGCGAGCTCAGGAACCACAGCAGCGAAGTGCTGCGGCGGGTGCAGGCGGGCGAGACGATCCAGGTGACGAACCACGGCGAGGTCGTGGCCGTGCTCTCGCCGCCCAGCCAGGGTCTGACACCCCGTGTCGTCCCGGCGAAGCAGCGCGGCGGTTTCGCCTCGATCCCTCGCCTTCGTTCGGCCGAGACGATCCGCGAGGCGCTCGACGCGCTGCGCGAGGATTGACCGCGTGCGTCACTACGTCGACACCTCGGCCGCGGCGAAGCTGCTCGTGGCGGAGACGGAGTCGGACGCGCTCGCGGAGTTCTTGGATCGCGCGCTCGTCGACGGCGACGCAGTCGGTTCGAGCCTGCTGCTCGAGACCGAGCTGCGTCGGCTCGGGGTCCGCCTGGCGATCCCGCAGGAGCGCGTGACGCTGGTGCTGGAGCGTCTGGAGTTGCTGATGCCAGACGGCGACGTCTTCCGCACCGCGGGATTGCTGCCTGGGGCGGAGCTGCGAAGCCTCGATGCGTTGCACGTCGCCGCGGCGCTGCGCTGGGGGGCGGACGGGGTGGTGACCTACGACGAGCGTCAGGCGACCGCGGTGCGAGCCGTCGGCTTGAGCGTCACGACGCCGGCGTGATGTCGACGTCTGGCGCACGTCGCTGGAGGAGCGCTTCATGGAGCTGACCGGTGCAGGAGCGGCGGCATGAGGGCCCTGCTCCACCATGCCGGCTTCGAGTTCGCGAGCGGCCTGCGCCGCTGCGTGGGCACTCGGATTCGATCGCAGGGCTCGACTCGGCGCTCAGCATCCGCCTGGAGGCGCCCGATGGCCACGCCACGCCGACGAGCGCCCCCGCCTGCCGCAGTCGCGGCCGCCCTCACCGCCGCCCTCGCCCTACTCATGCCGGCGGTCGCCCAGCCCGTGGCCGCCACGCAGTTACGCGTGTTCACGCCATCGGTCGCTTTGCGTCTCGCAGCCGGCGTCGAGGTGGTGGCGCACGCCGAGGGATCGTGCTTCGCCCGCTCGCTGGCGAGCCCGGGCCGGCCCGACGCGTTCCGCTGCGAGGCCGAAGCCGCCATCCTCGATCCGTGCTTCCTCGATCCCATGGGCGAGGCCGGGCTGCTCTACTGCGCGCTCGAGCCGTTCTCGCTCGAGGTGGTGGAGCTCGCGCCGGTCGACGGCATGCCCGAGCCCCTCGAGGTGCCCGCCGATCCCGACTACCCATCCGCTCGGGCCTGGGCGCTGGTGCTCGAAGGCGGGCAGCGCTGCACGCTGCTCACCGGCGCGAGCGCGGGCATTGCAGGTCTACGCATCGAGTACGGCTGCGACGACGGCTCCGCCGTGGTCGGCCCAATCGATCGCAGCCTCCCGGTGTGGCGCGTGTTCCACCGCGCCGATCACGGTGCGGCGTCGCTCGATCGGGTGGTGGTGGTGCAGGCCTGGTTCTGACGCACGTCGAGGCGGCCGTGACGGCGGCTGCAGGAGCGGCCCAGACGGGCCGCTCCACAGGGAGGTTGCGCCGCGACGCTCGTCGACGGCTCCGTCACATCAGGGCAGGGTCATCGGATCGACCACGTACACGTGCTGCGAGTAAACCAGGCCGAGCCCAGGCAGATCCATCGGCTCGCCTTCGGGCTGGTCGAACCATGGGAAGTGGCCGCCCTCGACCGGGAAGAGCAGCTCGAATGCGTTGACGTCGCCCTCAGGTGACACGGCCAGCACCAGGCCCGGGCCCATGACGCCATAGTGGTAGCCCATGTGCGGCACGTACTCGTCCGAGAGGCGCTGGTATCCCTCGAGCACTGGGTTGATCTCGGTGAGCGCCTCGAGCGTGAGCGGCACGAACGTCGGTTCGCCGTCGGGCACGACCGAAGCCGGCTCGGTGATCCAGATGTGCTGCGTGTAGACCAGTCCTAGGCCAGGAAGCTCCATCGGTTCGCCCTCGGGTTGGTCGAACCAGGGTTGCCAGCCGATCTCGTGGGGGTAGATCACCTCGATCACGACCACCTCGTCGCCGTGGCCGACCCCGAGGGTCACGTGCGGTCCCGGGGCGCCCCAGTGGATGCCCATCGCGGGCGACCAGTCCTCGTGGAGCGGGCCGTAGTGCTCGAGCGCTGGGTTGAGCGCCTGGAAGTCGTTGATCGTCCGAGCCACCTGTCGCTCGTCCGCCGCCTGCGTGGCGCCGATCAGCACGAGCGCTGCCGCGATGATGATGCCTCTTGTCATGTTGGCCTCCTCCTCGGTGTGCGGTATGGGTCTGCTGACGCGATCGGCCGTGCCGCCCGCGCCCTGACAGGCTTCCGCCATCCGGGGTAGGTAGGCTAGCGGCCTGGCGTTCCATCAGCGTTCCAACTACGGTGAGGCCTGTCCCGTACGGTCATGGCTCGTCCGCTCGGACCTGCTCGACGAGCTGGAGCACGTCGTGCCGGTCGTGCTCGGGAGCGGAGTACGACCGTTCGAGCACCCGAGGCCGGCGCGCGTCCGGTTCTACGCCATTCAGGTCCGAGGCGGACGGGCGGCCGCCCAGCTGCTAGGGTCCGCGGCTGATGGGGCTAGCACGGCGGGGCAGCGAGGATGCCCGTGGGCTACGGCCTCACGATCGGTTCCAGGATGACGCCGAGGGTGCCATACGTCGTCCGCGCCCGGGCGTCACGCGTAAGGAGCGGCGTCCCACAGTGCCTCGCCGCCGCGCCGACGAGCGCATCGTAGACCGAGCCTCCCGCGATCCCCAGGCGCGCAAGCTCTGCGCCGAATGTAGCCGTCACGGCCTCGCTCAGGAAGACGCTCTCCGGGAAGTTATGCGCGAGCAGCCGCTCGGCGTCGGCCGGTGAACGTCGCAGGTCGGGCGGGAGCCGTGTCAACACGGAGTAGGTTTCGAAGTAAGCGTGGCCGGCGAGGCCGAGCCGGCGTCCACGCGCGATGTCGACCATTGCTGCGTGGGCGTCGTGGTCCTCCAGGACGAGGGCGATGGCGGCGCTCGTGTCGAGGAGCAGCACGGGCTGCTCGTCAGCGTTGGTATCGGTCGACATCGATCAGCTCGCGGACGGCCTCATCGTCGATCGGGACTCCGGTCCGTGGAATGACGAGCAGGTTCCCCGCTTCACGGAGTCGGTGGCCTGGCACCGGGCGGATGCGGAGATCCGAGCCCTCGATTTCGATCTCGACCGCGCCGCCGGCGGCTAGGCCGATGCGCTCGCGGAGGGAGCGCGGGATGACCAACCGGCCTGCCTTGTCGATGGTCGATTTCATGGATATGAACATACCATTGTAGTGGCGTCAATGGTGGCACGCGGGTGCGCCGAAAGGCGCGATGATCGCCACCTTGGCCGACGTCACTCCTTGGTCCTCCGGCGCTCGGGCGGGGCCTCGCGGCGACCGGTCGTCGGCCTGCGAGCGCGATCTTCGATCGTCGAGGTGGCTAGGTGCATGTAGCGATCGGTCCGGCGCGCACCGATTGGACCCAAGACGATGCTGATGCCGACGATGACGAGCGCCAGCGTCGGCGACCAGATGCCGATCAGGATGGCCACCAGCAGCACGAGTGCGCCCACGCCGTAGCCGGCGAGCAGGCCGAGATAGGCCATGCGTGGCACCTCGCCGCGCACCAGCCCCCGCGACCCGGCGCGAGCGAGCAGCGCGAGATGGA
This sequence comes from Trueperaceae bacterium, assembly GCA_007121175.1. Lineage (GTDB taxonomy): Bacteria > Deinococcota > Deinococci > Deinococcales > Trueperaceae > CSSed10-48. Next base: position 3,892 of record SKMG01000264.1, read on the forward strand.
GCAGGGTGAGCACGACGAACACCGCTACGAAGAAGGTGACGGCCGTCGTGGTTCCGGGGGCCACCCCGAGCAGACTCGTCGGGTACGGCACCAGCGCCACGAACGCCAGCAGGATGAGGTTGATGCCGATCACGCCCGGCTCTATCGACTCGAGCAGGTCGAGCAGCCGGTGGTGCTGCCACCAGAGGTTCGCGACCAGCGCGAACGACAGCGCGAAGGCAACGAACTGGGGCAGTTGGTCGGCGAGCGCCTCGGCCAACCGGTGCGGCTCGGTGGTCGGGACGTCGAGCGTCAGCACCAACAGGGTCAGCGCGATGGCGAACACCGCGTCGCTCAGGTTCACGACGCGGTTGAACGCTAGGGTGTCGCGCCCGAAGCGCTGCGCCTCGTCGACAGGCCGCTGCTGTGCTCGTGCCATCGCGGCACCCCCTGGTTGGGTCACCCTAGCGCCGCCGGTCGCCGGAGCGTCAGGGACGTTCGCCGTGAAATGCGTCGCGCACACAGGTGGCC
>SKMG01000121.1 GCA_007121175.1 Trueperaceae bacterium
GACGCCTCGAGCGGCACGCTGATCATCGAGGCGGAGCCTGAAACCGATCCTGGCACCTACAGCGTCACCGTGCGCGCCGCGGTCGGCACGACGACCGCAGCGGCCACGTTGCAGCTGACGATCGTCTTCTCGGCCGAGGAGCAAGAGCTCCGCGAAGCGATTCGAGCGGCCCTGCCCGACCTCGAGGACTTCGTGCTCGTCAGGATCGAGCCCGGCAAGGAAGAGGAGATCATCTCGACCCTGATGGACCTCGCGGAGATAGGCGACGTCGAGGACCCCGTGGCGTTGGGTCCGCTACCCGTCATCGACCGGGAAGGACGGGTCGCTCAGCTGGACTGGATCGCGTACCCACACGACATCTATGCCTACCCGGAGCGGCCCGGCTTCACGCCCGAGGTCCTCGTGGTTGCGTTCGACGAGATCGATGGTCGGGTGTTCGAGGAGGTCATCGACGAACTCGCCAGGCCTAGCCTGACCTTCCAGGGCCTGCCCCACTTCGCCGACTTCGAGGCGTTCCTCGAGCTCGCCGAGTCAGCCGAGGCGGGCTTGATCGATCTGTCGGACGAGACCAGATTCCAGGCGTCGGTGATCAACGTCATCTTCGACCATCAGACCAACACCACGCTCGGCTTCGAGGCTGCCTATTACGGAGCCGAGAACCCCAGCGTGCTCGAGAGCCTGACGAGCCTGCTGGACCTGCACGTGGGCGGCGAAGAGGCGGAGCGCCTCGTGGGCCTCACCGAGCACAACTACATTCTGTACGCCCAGGACGACTTCCAGCCGCCGGTCCTTCACGGCGAGAGCGAGGAGACGGAGCTCAACCCACCGGTCGAACGACCCGACATTCTCGGCGTGACGCCGATGAACCACTTCCTCGAGAACGGCTGGCGGACCTTCAGCGCGGTCATGGTCGCCGACGACACCATCTACGATCCCGATACGGGCAGCTGGTTGGTCAGCGGCTGGTTCTCGCGTACGGCCGCCGCCGCTAACCGGGCCAACTTCTACTGGGTCTGGGCGCAGTGGGGCCCGCAGATTCCGGCGTCAGCGACGAGCCTGACCAGTGGTGTGCGCAACAACGGCCTGGTGATCCGGACTCAGCTCCGGCAGTATCGCGTGCTCACCACGAGCGGCAAACAGAAGATCACGAACGCCTTGCCGTTCCCCGGTCTCTGCGGTGTCAGCGGGTCCTACCTCAGCTTCCTACGCAGCCTCTCGGGGACGAACCAGCGTTTCGTGAACGACGGTTGGATGTGGTGGACGAAGCGCTACAACGGTGGGTGCGCCTACCTCAACGCGATCGACAAGGCGCCCAAGGACGGTGCCGTCGGCGTCTCGAGCTTCAACAGCTCGTCGACGGACTGGACCAGCTTCTTGTACATGCACGAGTTCGGTCACATCATCGGCGGGACGCACGTGACGAACGCAGCCGGGAGCCCGGACACCTATGACAGCCACCGCTGTCAGCTGTTGGGGGTCCACCCCTTCGGTCCCACCGGGCCGTCCCTCATGAGCTACGCGTCGGGCACGCGCACGTACTGCTTCGCCACGACACCGACGAGCGGCACGCCGAAGAAGAACGCCACCAAGGTGGCCGAGTTCCTGCACTCTCGGATCAAGCCCTAGCCTGCTGCGCTGCGGCTGCAGCCGATTCTCAGACGACGAGGGGCGGTCCCGTACCGCCCCTCGTCTCACGGCGCGGTCGGACCCAACTCGACAGCCATCATCACGTCGAGGAAGTACCAGTTCGTTCCCTCTGGGAGGGGAGCGGCGCGGGTCTCTCGGGTCTCCCCGCTCTCCGTGAGCTCGTTGATGGTCTCGACGACGATGTTCCAGCCGCGCTCGAGATCGAGCGCCCACCGGTGTTCGTAGACGTATCCACCGGACGTCGATGCACAGGTGCCTCTCACGGACGCGTCACGATCCGCGTACCACCGGAAGATACGATACGCGCCCACCTCGCTGGGCAGAGGGAACGTCGCCTCTTGCGACGAGGCTTGGGCGATCGCACCTCGGGGCCGACCGTCGTGCACCACATCGAGGGAGAACAAGCGGGCTACCCGAGCCTCCGGAGGCACGGCGGCCAGCTCGCGACAGGGCAAGACGTCAGCGAGCCGAGCCAAGAGGTCCGCCTCGAGCGCCTCGGGGAGCCACACGCCCACGTTGCCAGCCGCATCCAAGGTGCCGTGCGCAATAGGCCGAAGGTCTTCCCCATCGAAGACCTCGGCGACCAGGTCGGCGCGCCCCTCCTGCCAGCCTGTCACGGCTCCGCTCAGGTCCCTGGGCACCGAACCACCGTCCTTAGCCGAACCATTGGTACAGCCGGCGAGTGCCGCCACCACCACGACGATCAGCGCCAAGTTCACGAGGGCCGCCATCCCAGCATCTAGTGCAGGCTAGCAGGCCGTTGATGAGCGGTGTCAGAGGGGTCCCGCTGCTCCCGCTCGTGCGCGCGATGTCGTGCTCCGGTGGCCACGCACCAACGTTGGATGGCGCCGACCTAGCGCTGGTACTGCTCGAGGAAGCGCATGACCGCCTCGTGATCCAACGGATCCACCCCTTCGCTCGCCATCGACTCGATCGCGCGAGCGCTCGTGATCACGTACTTGAACGTCTTGTCCGGCAGGGTGACTGTCGCTGGCGACGGCGGCGCCGTACCCTGCACGTTCGTGGTGTGGAAGTAGTAGAGCTTCAGCTTCCCGACGTCGTACGTGAACGCAACATTGTAGAAGTAGCCGCTGCCGAATGCCAGGTACTGATACGGCAACGGCGCCCAGGCGACAGGTGCCCCCGCCAAGCTCTCTGGTACTTTCATGAACACGTGTACCATGCCGAGATCGAAGATCTCCTGCGTGATCGCGGGTACGCTCAGCTCCACCACACGCGCGGCGCGAGAGGTGTTGGCGCCCGGCCCATGCCGGTACACGTATGAACCGCTACCCCAATCGGCATTCACCAGCTCCACCACCGCAGCGCCGACGTTTGCGTTCCCATCCTCACCGTCTTCTCCCGGAGGACCCTCGGGACCCTGGGGACCCTCAGGACCAGGAGGACCCTCGGGACCCTGGGGACCCTCAGGACCAGGAGGACCCTCAGGACCCTGGGGACCCTCGGGACCGGGAGGACCCTCCGGGCCCTGGGAGCCATCCGAACCGATCGGCTCCTCGGGCGTCACTGGAGTTGGTGGGCCCTGGGAGCCTACGGAGGCGTTGCACCCGGACATCGTGACCACGATCGCCGCCACCACAACCGTCAGCACTGCGCGCAAGACCAAGCTCTGTGCCATCATCAGGACCCGACCTCCATGGCGAACGCGCGGCTCGCCTCGACGAACGGCCTCTCGCGACTCGAAAGCGTGATCGCGATGGCCTACTCATGCACCGTCACCAAGCCCCAGGAGTTGGGCGTACCCGTATCCTGGAGCGGCAAGGTAGCGCGGTCGGCGTGACGCGGGCGTTACGCGTCGCGCGGCGGGCGATCACACAGCGTCACCCCGGCGCGGGCACGGCTCTTGCGCTGCCAGGACCAAGCGTCACGAGAAGGGAAGCGACCATGGAGATCACCAAGAGCGGGTTCCGGCCGTCGCAACGAGGAGCGCCGGAGCACTTCACCGGCACCGTGCGTATCGACCCGATCATCAGTGCGCCGGAGCCGGCCCGCATGGCGGCCGCCACCGTCACCTTCGAGCCCGCTGCCCGCACCGCCTGGCACACGCACCGCCTCGGCCAGACCCTGATCATCGTCTCCGGAGCCGGTCGGATCGGGCGCGACGGTGGGCCCGTGGAGGAGGTGCACCCGGGCGACGTCGTATGGATCGCACCCGGCGAGCGCCACTGGCATGGCGCGGCGCCTACGACGGCAATGAGCCACATCGCCGTTCAGGAGCGCCTCGACGGCGTCGCCGTCGACTGGCTCGAGCACGTGAGCGACGCGGAGTACGGCGCCTAGCAATCCCTGGAAGGAGGCCGGAATGTGGTGGATCACGCTCGCGGCGGGGCTGATCGTCGTCGGCACCGGCGTCCTGAACCTCGGCAGGTACTTCAACGAGGGACCGGAACGCGACCGCGGCTTGGCGGGGAGCGGTCCTGCTCACCGCCTCGTTGCTGCGGCGATGTTCACCGCGGCGGGACTCTTCCTGAGTTTCCTGAGCCTGGCGAACCTCATCGCTGAGCACACCGGAACGCTGCCGTAGCACCGAGCGCGATCCTCGCGACCGCGGCCAACGATGGGCCGCTAAGCGGAGCTGTGCGAATGTGGCTCGCGCTCGTACCGACAGACACAGATCACTCCCGCCAGATCGACCAGGTTTCCTGCTCCAGCCGCTCGCGCTCCTCCGCGCTGCGACCAGACTGCCGCAGCAGGGCCATGATCTGACCCCGGTGATGCGC
>SKMG01000041.1 GCA_007121175.1 Trueperaceae bacterium
CCCGGACCCTCCCAGGCGACCTCGAATGCCGAGCCGGCCGGTAGTTCGCTGGGCGCTCGAACCGCTGCGGTGGCGGCGCGAGCGTTGAACGTCGCGCTGCGGCCGATGACCCGGCTGCCGCCCTCGGGCAGCTGCAGGTGGTAGCGCGCCTCGAGCGCGACCGCCTCGTCAGGGACTCGCAGCGTCGCCTCGCCGGCGGTGCCGGTCACGTAGCTCCAGTCGAGGTACACCTCGTCGGTGGCGTCAGCGGGCGCGATCGCCAACCAGTTGCGCTCCCCGCTCGGCGCGCCCGCGAAGCTGACGGTCACCTCGCTGCCGGCCAATGGGTCGGCCGGCGAGACCACGAGCGCCACCTCCGCCTCGGGCTCGAGCTCGAAGGCGAAGGCGTTCTCGGCCTCAGGGGAGACTGCGAGGCCGGCGACCGACAGCGGCTCGGGCGCGAAGGCATCGGCGACCTCCGCCCGGTAGCTGCCGGCTGGCAGCTGAGCGGTGAAGGCGCCGGGTCCGCTCGTCTCGAACGAGTACACCTCGCCTGTCACGCCGTCGACGAAGCGCGCTTTGGCGCCGTCGATGGCCGGCTCGCCGCGGCGGGTGAGGCTGAGTGTGACGGTGTGGGTCTGGGTGACGGTCGGCAGCTCGACGGCGCGACCGAGGGCGGCGGCGAGCTCCGCGGCGCTCTCGGTGTTCTCGAAGGTGGCGATCTCCCTGAAGCTCGCCGCGGCGGCGTCGCTCAGGGCGAAGCCGACGATTCGCAGGTCGATCTCGAAGCCCTCGCCGGCGAGGCGCTCAGCCACCGCCCGGACGTCGCCGCCGCACGACTCGGCGCCGTCGGTGACGAGCACGATGAGCCTACGGCCCGGTTCGTGACGCAGGTCCTCGGCCGCGAGCTCGAGCGAGTACGCGATCGGCGTCGCGCCCTTGGCCTGGGTCTCACGGATCTCGCGCAGCAGCAGCTCGCGGTCGAAGCCGGCGACCGGTACGGTGAGCAGGCTGTCCTCGCAGGCGCCCTCGTCGAGAGCGCCGATGCGCGAGCCGTAGACGCGCAGGCCGACGTTGAGTCCTGGGGCGGCTGGCAGCCGCGTGACGAACTCGGTCAGCGCCTCCTTGGCTGCGGTGATGCGGTAGCGGCCGTCCTCGAGCTGCAGGTACATCGAGCCCGAGGCGTCGAGCACGAGCAGGATGTTGTCGCTTTGGCCGCCCGGGCCCTGAGCCAGCCCGAGCGTGAGAAGAGCGGCCATGAGGATCGTCGCTGCGAGCCGAGCCACGTATTGCACCATCATCGTCCCTCCGACTGCGGTCACTCTGAGGGTCACCGTAGCGGACGAGCCGCTCGTGTAGCACGAAAACCTGCACTCGCCGTGCGCCCAGCCGGGGCGCCGGTGACTCGCTACGACCGCTCCGCCGCCAGCCGGGCGACCAAGGCGCTCAGTTCCTCACGCGTCAGCCGGTGAGCCGAGTAGCGGTTGAGCTGCACGAGCTCCTCAGCCGCCTTGGTCAGGGTCCTGATGGCCGTGCGGGCGTCGGGCGTGACCAGATAGCGCCGCAGCGGCGCGGGAGCGAAGAGCGCCTCCAGGCAGGCTCGCGCCACCTCGTCCGGCGCGCCGTGCAGCGCGCTCCAGGCGGCGCCGGCGGTGGCGGCGCCCAGTCGCCTGACAACGCCAGCGGCGCCTGGCGGCGCCGTGCGGCCGAGGGCGTTGGCGGCGATGGCCGAGGCGTAGTTGCCCGGTTCGATGGCCGCGACGTGCACACCGGCCGCCGCGAGCTCGCCGGCGAGCGCGTCGGTGTAGGCCTCGAGCGCATGCTTGGTCATGCTGTAGACGCCGAGCCGCGGGCTCGACAGCGTCCCCGAGACGCTCGACACGTTGACGATCCGCCCGCCGCTGGCGACGATCAGCTCGACGACCGCGTTGGTCACGCGGTGCGCGCCGAACACGTTGACCTCGAAGACGTCCTTCATCTCCGACACCGAGGTGCCCGTCAGGCGACCGACGTGGGCCACCCCGGCGTTGTTCACCAGCCCCCAGAGGCCGCGGCCGCGAGCCTCGACGCTCTCGCGCAGCCGCGCGACCTGCGCTTCATCGGTCACGTCGCACACCAGCGCCTCGACGCCTCGGATGCGCGCCAGCCGCTCGGCCGCTGCCTCGCGGCGGACGGTGGCGTAGACCGTCGCCCCGCGTTCGGCGACATGCCGCGCGATCGCGAGGCCGAGGCCGGAGCTGCAACCGGTGACGAGCACGGCCTGGTCCATACGTGACCCTAACGCGCCCTCAGCCGCGGCGCAGGCGCCCTTCCTCGACGCCCTCTAGAGCGTTCGCCGTGGGAAGCGCGCCAGGCGGCGCCAGTAGCGCCGGCCCAGCTGCTCGTTGTGGGCGTCGCCCTCGGGCACGTTGGAGCTGACCAGCACCGGCGGCTCGACGCCGCGCTCGACCAGGAGCTCCGCGGTCTGGGCGACGATCGCCTCGAGGATGGTGACGCTCACGACGGTCGAGGTGGCGGCCACGCGCCACTCGCGTCCGCTGACCGCGATGGCGGCGTCGCCGTAGGGGCCTTGGGTGTCGAGGACCTGGTCGGCGATCTCGAACAGCCGCCGGCCGCTCGAGTGGCGCGAGGCCGCCTTGAGCGAGTGCTCGAGGGCGGTGATCGCCTGCACCGTAGCGCCGCGTGCCTTGCCTTCGCGTGCGACCTCGATCGGTACGGCGTTGATGCCCGAGTTCGAGATCACGATGAGCACGTCGCCCTCGCCGAAGTCATACGGATCGGTGATGGCCGCGGCGTAGCCCTCCAAGCGCTCCGCTGCGCCCTCGGTCGGGTCATCGAGCACCATCACCGATGCGAGACCGCCAGCGCGCCAGTAGAGCTCGCCGGCGATCAGCCGCGAGTGGCCGCTCCCGAAGACGTAGATCATCCGGTCGGCGGCGATCGCCGCCGCCCAGGTCTCGGCCGCCTGGTGCAGCACGTCGCGCTGCCCCTCGAGCACGGCCTCGAGTTGGGTGGTGACCTGCTGGAAGTACTCGCGGATGCGGTCGGGTGCACTCATGCGTTTCCCTCCTCGGCGTGAGCGCGACGGGCGTCGCGGTAGGTGATGGGGCGGTCGAGGCGCTCGAGGTGCGGAGGTCCGAGGTGCTCGACGCCGAGTGTGCGCAGCGCCAGGATCAGCGCGCCGCGGGCTGGGTCGAACCTGGGTGAGGTCAGCGCGGCGGCCGGATGCCGTGCCCGGACCGTCTCTGCGAACGGCTCGAGGAGCGGCGGACCGGCGCGCGATACGCCGCCGATCATCGCGACGGCCCGCGCGGCGCTGATGTCGAGCCCGGCGAGCACGCCGTTGACCAAGTCCGCGAGCGAGGCGGCCGCCCCGCGCAGCAGATCGTTCGCCACCGCGTCGCCGGCCGCGGCGGCCGACGCGACCCGTTCGGCGCTCGCGGCGATGTGGGCGCGCGTGGTGACCGGCTGGTAGAGCAGTTCGCGCAGGTGGCGCAGGTCGGTCGCGCGGTAGTGCTCGAGGAGCGCTTCGGTCAGCCGCGTCTCGCCACCGCGGCCGTCGAACGCGCGGTAGACCGCTCGCAGCGCGCGAACGCCCAGGTCGTAACCGCCGCCCTCGTCGCCGGCTAGGTAGCCCCAGCCGCCGGTGCGGTGGACCTTGCCATGCGCGTCTCGGCCCTGGGCGACGGCGCCGGTGCCGGCGATCACCACCGTGCCGACCAGGTCGGGGATGGCTCCCGCGAAGCCGGTGTCCATGTCGCCTAAGAGCGCGATGCGTTTCGCATCGAGCGCGGCCTCGACGGTCGGGCGGTGACCGCTGCCGGTCATGCCCAGGCAGGCGACCTCGACGCGCCGCGGGGCGAGGCCCGCGTCGGCGAAGGCGCCGAGCATCCCCTCGCGCAGCGCACGGTACTGCCGCTCCAGCCCGCCCGGCTCGTGGATGTGGTTGCTCGGGCCGGTCCGGCAGGCGCCCAGGACGTCTCCGCCTTCGCTGGCGAGGACGGTGCGGGTGCTGCTCTGACCGCCGTCGATGCCCAGGACGAGCACCACGACTAGGCGCCGCCCGGCGGCAGCCCCGTCAGGAAGCGCTTGACGGCGAAGCGCGGCTCGGTGATGGCACTGCCGACCACCACCGCATGCGCCCCGTTGGCGAAGGCGGCACGCACGTCCTCGGGCAGGTGTAGCCGTCCCTCGGCGACGATCGGCGCCGCCGCTGCCGTGGCGAGTTCGCCAACGAGCGCGATATCGGGACCGGGACCCGGCCGGCTCTCGGGCGTGTAGCCCGACAGCGTGGTTGCGACCAGATCGACTCCGCAGCGATCGGCGTAGAGGCCCTCGGCGAGCGTCGAGATGTCGGCCATGGCG
>SKMG01000084.1 GCA_007121175.1 Trueperaceae bacterium
ACCATGCGCCTCGCCCAGGTGCGCAAGGATGGCACCATCCCCTACCTGCGACCCGATGGCAAGGCCCAGGTGACCGTGGCCTACGACGCCGACCGGCCACTCTACGTCGACACCGTGGTGGTCTCGGCGCAGCACCATCCGCAGGTCGACCTAGCCGAATTGCGCGCTGACGTCGAGCGCCACGTGATCGCTCCGGTGCTCGGAGCGGTGCCGCGCTCGCCGGCCATGCGGGCGCTCATCAACCCGACCGGCCGCTTCGTGGTCGGCGGCCCGCAGGGCGACGCCGGACTGACCGGGCGCAAGGTCATCGTCGACACCTACGGCGGCGCGGCGCCGCACGGCGGCGGCGCCTTCAGCGGCAAGGACCCCACCAAGGTCGATCGCAGCGCCTCCTACTACGCGAGGTACGTCGCCAAGCACGTGGTGGCCGCAGGCCTGGCGCGGCGCTGCCAGGTGCAGTTCGCGTACGCCATCGGGGTGGCCAAGCCCGTCGGCGCCTACGTCGATACCTTCGGCACCGGCAGCATCCCGGACGTGGCGCTGGAGCGCGCCATCGCGGAGGTGTTCGACCCGCGGCCCGCCTCGATCATCCGCCAGCTCGACCTGCGCCGCCCCATCTACCGCGCCACGAGCGCCTACGGCCACTTCGGCCGCCCCGGCTTCAGCTGGGAGGACACCGACCGAGTAGCGGCCCTCCTTGCCGCCGTCAAGGTGTCCTGAGCCCGCTGGTCTGATACAACGGTGCATATGGCACGTATCGTGTTGGGCCATCGCGACGGGGCGCTCGCCACCAGGCTTGCGCGCACTGTGCTCTCCGACCTCACGGCCGAGTGGCCGGACCTGCAGCTGGTGCCCCGCACCGTCGCGGGCGAACCGGTGGGCGACGACGACCCGATCCTGCGCGGTCTCTTGGGCGGGCAGCTCGGCCTGGCCGTCGTCGCGTGCGAGACGCTCTCCGCCGCGCTCCCCGAGGAGCTGGCGCTGGTGTCGGTCACGCGGCGCTTGGAGCCGCGCCTGGCGCTGGTGACCAAGGGAGCCGCCAGCCTCTCGGCGCTCGCCAACGGCGCGCGGCTCGGCATCGGCGCTGAGCGCGACCGGCCCTTCCTCGCCTCCGGCTTCCCGGGCATGGAGGCCGAGCGCGTGGGCACCGATGTCGACCGGGCGCTGGCGCGGCTCGCCGTCGGTGAGCTCGACGCCCTGGTGCTGCCGGCCTGCGTGCTGATCATGATGGATCGCCGCGACCACATCGGCACGCTGCTCGAGCCCGAGGTGCTGCCGCCGGCGCCGGGCCAGGGCTCGTTGGCGCTGCTGGCGCGCGCCGACGACGATCTGGCCGCCGAGGTCGCCTACACCCTCCAGCACCGGCCGAGCTTCGACCGCGTGCGCGCCGAGCGCTCCTTCGCGGCCGGGCTCGCGGGCCGCGCGCTCGGTGCCCTGGCCAGCGTCAGCGAGGAGGGCGAGCTGACGCTGTTCGGCGCCGTCGCCGTCGGGGCCACCACCTTGCAGGCGAGCGTGACCGGTGACGCTCGCGAGGCCGAGGAGCTCGGCGGCGAGCTGGCCAAGGACGTCGCGCAACAGCTCGAGGCGATGGGGTAGGCGCGCGCCCTGCGCGGCGAGGCCGCGCCAAAAGACGGTGCCGGCCCGAGGTCGTCGCCCCGAGCCGGCACCGGCAGCTGACGAGCGGCCGCCCTCAGGAGGCCTCGGCGGCCTCCGCCTCGGCCATCACCCGCTGCGCGATCTGCTGCGGAGCGGCGTCGTAGCGGTCGAAGGTCAGCGAGAACGCCCCACGACCGCCGGTCATCGAGCGGAGGTCGGCCGAGTAGTTCTGGACCTCGGACATCGGTACGTGCCCGCTGATCACCGAGACCGAGCCCTCGGAGTCCATCCCCAGGATGCGGCCGCGGCGGCCGTTGAGGTCGCTGATCACGTCGCCGGTGAAGCGATCGGGGACGCGCACCTTGAGCAGCGCGATCGGCTCGAGCAGAACCGGCTTGGCGTTGGCGCTGGCTTCTCGGAAGGCCTCACCGGCGGCGATCTGGAAGGCGACGTCCTTGGAGTCGACCGGGTGGTCCTTGCCGTCGTAGACCATTGCCTTGACGTCCACCACCCTGAAGCCCAGCGGTCCCTTGGCCAGTGAAGCGCGGAAGCCCTTCTCGCAGCTCGACTGGAAGTTCGTCGGGATGGTGCCCCCGACGACCGACCACTCGAACTGCTCGCCGCTGTTGCGCTCGAGCGGCTCGACCCGCATGGCGACCTCGGCGAACTGCCCGGCCCCGCCGGTCTGCTTCTTGTGCCGGTAGCGCGCGTCACCGCCGGTGCTGATGGTCTCGCGGTAACTGATCTTCGGCGGGGCGGTGTCGACGTTCACCCCGAAGCGCTCGGAGAGCACGCCCGTGGCGACCTCGAGGTGGACGTGCCCCATGCCCCAGAGCACCGTCTCGCTGGTGTCGGGGTCGCGCACGAGCTGCAGCGTCGGGTCGGCCTCGAGCAGCTTGCCGAGCGCATCGGAGAGCTTGTCCTCGTCCGTGCGCGACTTGGGCGTCAGAGCCAGAGCCATCACCGGCTGGGGGAAGCGGATGCCCGAGAGCACCACGTCGAGCCCGGGCGCCGCGAGTGTGTCGCCGGTACGCACGGCGTCGGCCTTGGTGATGGCGCCGATCATGCCCGGTCCGAGCAGCTTGACCTCGCTCAAGTCCTTGCCCTTGGGGACGTAGAGGTGCGCGGTGCGCACGTCGGTGTCCTGGCTGTTGTCGCGCAAGGCGTCGCCGGCTTTCAGCGCGCCGGTGAGGACGCGCATCATCGACACCTTGCCGAGATAGGGGTCGATCACCGTCTTGAAGACACGCGCCACGAACGGACCGTCGCCTCCCAATGGCGGTAGCTCGCCGCGCTCGACGCGCAGCGGCCGGTGGTGCTCGACCCCGCGCACGCCCTCGTTCATGAAGTCGAGCAGTTGCGCGATGCCCATGTGCTTGAGGGCCGAGGTCATCAGCACCGGCTGCAGCGCGTTCGCCCGCACCGCGGCGTAGAAGGCCTGCTTGACGAGCTCGTTGTCGAGTTCCTGGTCCTCGAGGTAGGCCATCATCAGGTCGTCGTCGGTCTCGACGATCGCCTCGATCAGGCGTTCGCGGTACTCGCGCGCCAGGCCCTCGACCTCTTCCGGGACCGGCCCCTTCACGGGTTCGCCCTCGGGCCAGGTGTAGGCGACCATGTCGATCAGATCGACGATGCCGCGGAAGTCCTCGGCCTGACCGATGGGGACCTGGATGGCGGCCATGTTGCCGGGGAGCGAGTCCTCGATCGACGACATGGTGCGGAAGAAGTCCGCGTTCTCGCGGTCCATCTTGTTGATCACGAAGATGCTGTTGAGCTCGCGTTCTTGCGACGAGGTCCACACGCGCTCGGTGCCCACCGCCACGCCCGAGACCGCCGAGACCAGCACCAGGACGCCGTCGGCGGCAGCCTGCGCGCCGCGGATCTCGCCGACGAAGTCGGCGTAACCGGGCGTGTCGATGATGTTGAAGGCGCTGCCCTTCCACTCGAAGGGGTGGATGGTCGAGTAGATGCTGATCTTCCGGCGCTTCTCCTCTGGCGTCACGTCCGAGACGGTGGTTCCATCTTCGACGCTGCCTGGGTGGTTGATCGCGCCGGCACGGTAGAGCATCGCTTCGACGAGCGACGTCTTGCCGGCGCCGCTGTGCGAGAGGACGGCGACGTTGCGGATCTCAGACATCTCGTTGACTCCCTCGGCTCACATGACGCTGCGCTGGCGACGTGCTACGGCGTCGCCCGCGCTCATCAGCTGGTGAGGCGGAGTCTAGCATGTGCTCTGCGGCGCGACCCGCAGGCGTTCGTCCCGGGGCGCGGCCGCGCCGCCGGTCGCGGCTCCCACCCGTCGTGGCCGCCACCCGTCGCGGGAGACACCCGTTGCGGCAGCCGCTGGCCCGAGCCCGTACACTGGCCCGATGGACCTCGAGCGCGAGCTCAAGTTCTCGCTGAGTGACAGCCCACCCGACGAGGAGGTGCTGATCGACGCCTTTCGCGGTAGCGGCTTCGCCCTCGAGCCGCGCGGCACGTGGCGGCAGCGCGACGAGTACTCCGACACGCCGGAGGGGGCACTCAGGGCCGCCGGCGTCGCGCTGCGCCGGCGGACGGTTGCAGGCACGCGGGTCGGCACGCTCAAGACCCTCGGTCGAGTCAGTGGGCCCTACCACGAGCGCGACGAACTCGAGCTGCCACTGACAGCGGGCGGAGCGTGGCCCGAGGAGCTGCTCGCGCACGCCGAGCGCCTCGCGCGTTTCGACCGGCTGCGGTTGGCGCCGCGGATGACGATCGC
>SKMG01000116.1 GCA_007121175.1 Trueperaceae bacterium
TCGAAGGCATACCCGACGCCGGCGAATGACTCGAGCGCTGCTGGCGGGATCCGGTCGAGCTCCGCCGCGGGATAGCCGAGCTTCTCAGCGAGCGCCCTGCCGGTCTCGAAGTGGAATTCGGCGGCCGGCTCGTGGGCTACCTGCTGGTACACCGCGCGCACCCGGTGCCGCAGGTCGTCGACGTCGATCCGTGGCCTCATGCTCATGTGCACCTCCGAGAGCGGCCCCGGGCTTGCCGAGGGCCGCAGCGCGCCGCCGGGCCAGCGCTCGGCAGCGCGCAACGCGAGCGCCGGGTCGGAGCACGACGAGACTGTCGGTGGAGCTCCCCTGGCATATTGCCCGCGTCGCATTCGGGATGGTAGCGAACGGCGGCCGTTCGCCATGTCGTCCCGGGGGACATTCGTCCCGGTCGAGGCGCCGCAAGGGCGCCGCACGACGCAGGCACCGCCCACTGGGGGTGCATACTGCTGTGCACCAGATGAAGGCTGGAGGAGGACGGCATGCACCTCATCGTCGGCTCGACCGGAACCTTGGGCGGCAGAATCGCAACACTGCTCCTGGAGAGGGGCGCGAGCGTGCGCGCGCTGGTGCGCGCCGACTCTCCGGCGCGCTCGCAGATGCTCCACACCGATCCGGAGCACCTCGCGGCGCTCGGCGCTGAACTCGTCGAGGGGGACCTGACCCGGCCCGAGAGCCTGGTAACGGCGCTCGAGGGCGCTAGGCACGTCATCAGCACCGCCAGCGCCACCAAGCGGCCCGGGGACCAGGGCCTCGGACAGGTCGACGTCGAGGGCACCGCCACGCTCGCCCGGTTGGCCGCCGCGGCCGGCGTAGAGCAGTTCGTGTACGTCTCGGCCCACGGCGCGGACGCCAACGCCGACCTGCCGATCATGCACGAAAAGGGTCTCGCTGAGGAGGCGATCGTCGCCTCGGGCGTGCCCGCCACGATCTTGCGGCCGACCTCGTTCATGCAGGACTGGATCGGCTTCGTGCTCGGAGCGCAAGTGCGCTCGGCCGCCCCCGGCTCCTCTGTGCGCGTGCAGCTGTTCGACCGGGGCGAGGCGCCGACGAGCTTCGTCCACGAGGCCGACGTCGCGGAGCTGGCCGTCGCCGTGCTGGGACGCGACGACGCCATCGGTGAGGCACTGCCGCTGGCCGCAGAGGCGGCGACCTATCGCGCGCTCCTGCGGCGCATCGGAGCGATGATGGGGACCGAGATCGAGCTGGAGTCGTTGCCTCCCGGCGGACGCATCACCACCGTGCCCGAGCCGCTCGCGGGGTTCCTCGAGGCCATGCTGGCAGCGAAGGCCAGTTGGCCCGGTGTCAACGTGACGACGCCAGAGACGGCGGAGCGCTTCGGCCTCGAGCTCACGACCATCGACGCCTACCTGCGGGAGGCGTTCGGGGGCTGAACCACCGCGCCGGGGCGGTTGACGCCGTGCCGGTCGGCGCCCCATCGGTCGGCGCCCCATCGGTCGGCGCCCCATCGGTCGGCGCCCCATCGGTCAGCGCCTCGCCCGTCGGGGCTCTGCCAGCCCGCCCGGTAGGCTATGGCATGTCCGACGCGCCGAGCACCCTGCACGCCGCCGCCACCGTACTCGACGAGGCCTCCGCGGCCGCGGTCGCCGCCCTGTCGCCGCGCTCGCGCGACACCCTCAACACCGTCCTCACCCACGCCAGCCTCCGGCGCTTCGAGCCAGAGCCGCTACCGGGCGACGTCGTCGCGGCGCTCGAGGCCGCGCTGGTGCGCGGCCCCACCTCGTCGGCGCTGCACAGTTACACCCACGTCCTGGTGGGTGATGTGCAGAGCAAGCGCGAGCTGGCTCGACTCGCCGGCGATCAGCCTTGGATCGCAGCGGCACCGCTGTTGATCGTCGGCTGCGCCGACCTCCGCCGCGCCCGCGAGGTCACCCATGGCCAGGGCTACCGCTACACGGCGCACGACCTACGCATGTTGATCAGCGCGACAGCGGACCTGACGATCGGGCTCCAGAACGCCTCGCTGGTGGCCCAGTCGCTCGGCTACGGGACGGTACTCATCGGCGGCGTGCTCGACGGTTCACTCGTGATCGCGCAGCGGCTCGGTCTGCCTCGGCGCGTCGTGCCGCTCATCGGTCTGTCGATCGGCCGGCCGGCGGTCGGTCGTCTACCGCCGCCGCGTCCCCGCCTGCCGCTGCGGCTACTGGTCCATCACGAGCGCTGGTCGCTCGACGCGGCGACCGAGGAGGCGCTGCTCACGGAGCACGACAGGGCGACACGCGCGCGCGGCGACTTCGAGGGCCGCCGCATCCGCTGGCTCGAGGTGGGGGGCGGTGAGCGCGACCCGGTGCCGGTCGGGGAGTACGGCTGGCGCGAGCACACCGCCCGCAAGCAGGGCCGTGACAGTTGGGGACCGCAGGGCGCGAAGGTCGACCACGATCTGGCCGCGCAAGAGTTGCGGGTGAGCAGCACCGGCGAGGTCGACGAGCCGCCGGGCTGAAGGATCAGCCGGGGAGCGCCAGCGCACCCACCGCCGCCGCCACCGCGCGCCCGAAGGCAGCGTGACCCTCTGGTTCCCAATGGACACCGTCGATCTCGCTGCTGAGCACGTGCGCGCCGGCGTCGAGGAACGCCACGCCCCGCACTCGCGCGACCCGGGCGTACTGCACCGCGAAACGCAGCGAGCGCTCGCGAGCTTCGCGCCACTGCTCCTCGAAGCCCTCGTACCCGAGCGGGTCGCGCTCCGCCCAACCGCCGAGGCCGCCGATCGGCGGCGGCGCTACCAGCAGCACGGCTGGCGCCCGCTCGCCTGGGCCCGCAGCGCTGGCCAGCACCAGATCGACCAGGGCCCCGGCCCCCTCGGCGATCTCATACGCGCTGGCTCCCATGCGGGTCTTGAGATCGTTGGTGCCGAGCGCGATCACCACCACGTCGACCGGCGCTGCGCTTGCCAGCACCGGACCGAGGTGCCGTAAGCCAGAGAGGTCGTCGAGCGGGTCCTCGAACACCGTGGTGCGTCCGGAGAGGCCCGCCTCGACCACGTACCAGCCGTCGCCGAGCCGCTCAGCGACCACCCCCGGCCAGCGGACGTGCCGTGGCAAGCGTGCCATGGTGCCAGGCTCGAAGCCCCAGGTGTTCGAGTCTCCGAAACAGAGCAGCGTGCGCGGTTCGGTCATGCCCAAGCGTACTGCTCGCGCCGCCGAGCGCGTCTACCGTCACCCCCCGAACAGCGCCCACACCTCGCGTAGCCGAGCGACGTGGTGGTCCGGGATCGGGGGCGACTCGAGCATCGAGGGCGACGCTTCGCCGACGAGCACGGTGCGCATGCCGACGCTCGCGCCGCCGGCGATGTCGGAGTCCAGGGTGTCGCCGACCATCACCGAGCGCTCCGCGGTGGCGCCGAAGCGCCGCAACGCGGTCTCGAAGAAGAGCGCTGACGGCTTGCCAACCACTTCGGGCTGCACGCCCGAGGCGTAGCTGAGCGCCGCCGCGATGGCGCCGGTGCCGGGCAGCATCCGTCCGCCCTCGACGGGAACCCGCGGGTCGACGTTGAAGGCCAGCAACCCTCCGCCCCGCACCAGCACGCTGAGCGCGTCGGCGAGGTCGGCGTAGGTGAGGCGCGTATCGCGGCCGAGCACCACCAGCTCCGCCTCGTCCGGGGTCTCGGCGATGGCCGCTACGGCCGCGACGTGCGGGCGCACCTCGTCGGGCCCGAAGAACCAGACGCTCGGGCGTTGGCGCAACCGCGGATGCTCCGCGAGCGAGTCGACCGGCATGATCACCTCGTCGAGTGCCGCGGCGATACCGAGCCGCTGCAGCTTCGCCGCCACGTGCGCGGTGCCGTGGTTGCTGGTGTTGGTGAGGAAGCCGACGCGGCGGCCGCTCGAGCGCAGGTCGCGCACCAGGTCCATCGCTCCTTCGGCGAGCTGGGAACCGAACCAGACGCAGCCATCGAGATCGAGGAAGACGGTATCGACGTCGGCGAGCGGAGCCGTGGGGTCTTTCGCCGCGGACGGCGCCAGCGTGGAGGCGGCGGCGAAGGGCGTGCGCTTCGCTCCGCTCACTGGATCGCCCCCCGCACCTTGGCCGAGACCCACTCGGCGGCGAGAACGAGCGCGATGATCATCACGAAGATCACCGTAACCTGCGACCACTGCAGCGCGTTGATGCTGGAGTTGAGCTGGATGCCGATGCCGCCGGCGCCGACCAGGCCGACCACCGTCGAAGAGCGGATGTTGATGTCCCAGCGGTAGAGGATGATGCCCGCGATGGCCGGCAGGACCTGGGGCATGATGCCGTACGAGATCACCTGCGAGCCCGATGCGCCCGCCGAGGTGAGCGCCTCGA